>NZ_CP082293.1 GCF_019880205.1 Pantoea alfalfae | reverse complement strand
ATGCTGAGCGCCGGGGCCAACCCATCATTCATTGCAACACAGATGGGTCATTCCAGCGCGCAGATGGTTTACAGTGTTTATGGGAGCTGGATGCCTGAAAGCAGCGCCGGGCAGGTGGCCTTACTTAACGAGAAGTTGACAGGTTGTGTCCCACCCATGCCCCACAGCCTTAGCGTAATTAGGTAAAACCATTATAAGTCATGTAGTTGTGTCTTTAATATAAGCATAACAACCCGGTGTTTATTATGTTGGGACTATATTAGCGCTGTGCAGCTATATAAAAGATAAACAGGTCGTTTCGTTACATTGCCAAATAATCCATTAAACGCCTTTCATGTTCTGGATCAATTTCCGGTAATTTAAGAAAAGGATTAGTCAGCCGGTTAAGCATCCCTTTTTAATAAAACATTCACCTATGCGGCCCTTTATATTTACTTTAATTATTTATAGGTTCCAGAATGGGAATATCTTTTTCGCCAGCAGCACATACGTGTCGCTCAACAATAGCCTGCAACAATTATTCATTACGATGAAATAGCAAGCCAGTGCAACTTAAAGCAGATCGTGATCCATCGGCGTGCGAAAAGCTTGCCGTGCGGCAACCATCAGTTGACTGGCTGTTACAGTGGTGGGGAGTCGAAGCAGAATTTTACTTGCCTGCCAGTAACAGAGCACCATGACCTCATCCTCCTCTTTTTCAGCCAGCTCATGCAGCCGGGCGCGCAGTGATAACACGTCAATACTCTGCTGATCATCCAGCATGTCAGAGATTGTCTTGTTAATAACGCGATGGAGAATTTTCCAGGTAAGATCGGTATGCAAAATTAACCTCTTCTAACGCTTATCGGCCCCAGGCAGACGATTAGCATACAGTTAACAGAACTGACTTTCTCATTCGGGCGAGCAAATTCTGCAGATAACTATAGCTGCGTTGCAGGGCCAGCAGTTGAGAATGCCAAAGCCGACAATTCTAACGATTAATGGCCCTTGCTGTCGCCTGTTACGCGCGTCTCAGCCGCTGATTGCTGTTTTTTGTAACAATTACGGCTGATTCTCAACTGGCTGATGCGATGAGGATTTGCCAGGGTAAGGACACTTTCCGTTCCGTTTATCTTAAAGGAGTTTTCGATGAGTCAGCATGCTGATGTCCTGATCTGGGGCCACGGTCCCGCAATCTTTGAAGTCTTTCTGGAACCCACCTGCCCTTTTTCGGTACGCGCGTTCAATAAATTTGACGCGTTACTGGCGCATGTGGGTGAAGAGAAGATGACCCTGAAGATTCGCCTGCAATCACAGCCGTGGCACCTCTATTCCGGCGTGATTGTGCGTTACATCCTTGCCGCCGCCAGCGAAAGTAAAGAGGCGGCAAAGAAGGTAATGCAGGCAGTCGCCGATCATCGTGAAGAGTTTGAGTTCACCGATCACTGTACCGGCCCGAATCGCGATGCAACGCCGAACCAGATTCTGGCCCGCCTCAGGGAGTACAGCGGCGTGGATGCCAGCGCCGCGTTTGATCAGCCCGATCTGCAGAACGCGATTAAATGGCACTGCAAATATGCCCGCCAGAATGGTATCCACGTTTCACCGACCTTTATGGTGAATGGTCTGGTGCAGCCCGACATCAGCAGCGGTGACGACATTGAACACTGGGCGAGCTTTCTGATGCGTTAGTTTTTGTGCGCGGCTGTGGCTGGCCGCGCCAGAGTATGCCTCTCCTTTGCGATCCAGCACACACCAAAACCCAATATCATGATAATTAAGCCTGTTTTCCCATGAGCAGGCCGGGTAAGCTGTAACGCGCTTAGCAGCATATAAACCGCTGCTGCTTTATCTTAACGGCGACACTGGCCTGCATTTATTCCGGTCAGGCGCTTCTTTCATTAAGGATTTGCGGATGTCGATGACGCTGGAACAACTGCAGGACAAATATCCGGGTGCATTCACAGATGCATTCGGTGATTCCCCGGAATTAGCTAACGAGCTGGCAACGCTGATTATTGCCGGAAAAAAGGTAGCCACCTGCGGTTCGTTACAGAGCTGGCAGGATCAGGAAGTCCTGCCACAGCCGGGCGGCTACACCATTGTTCTGAACGGCGAAAAACGGCCCGTCTGCGTGATCCGCACTACCGGACTGTTCCTGACGCGCTTTGATCGCGTGACGCCCGAGATGGCGATGCTGGAGGGCGAAGGCGATCTCAGCCTCGACCACTGGCGGCAGGAACATCAGCGCTATTTCGAACGTGAAGGCTATTTCCACAGCGAAATGGAGCTGATCTTCGAAACGTTCCAACTGGTCGAGGTGATCTAAACCCGAACCTTACAGCGTATTTGCCGCCATCAACGCCAGACGCGTAA
Source organism: Pantoea alfalfae (assembly GCF_019880205.1). Taxonomy (NCBI): domain Bacteria; kingdom Pseudomonadati; phylum Pseudomonadota; class Gammaproteobacteria; order Enterobacterales; family Erwiniaceae; genus Pantoea; species Pantoea alfalfae. Next base: position 233,114 of record NZ_CP082293.1, on the reverse strand, counting down.
CACCACGCGCGGCGAGGTTCTCAGCCGCCTGAGCTGCACGCATGCCACTGGCACACACCAGTACCACACGCTGATCGGATGGCGGCTGCCAGGCTGCTATCTGCTGCGGCAAAATCCGTAACACCCGTCCGGCCACACTGACCGGCGCTTCTTCGGGACTGCGCAGTTCCACAATGCAATCGTCCTCACTGAGCATCAGCTTATCGATAAACGGGATATCCGGCGCGTCGGATTCAGGTGCATCATCAAAGCGAAATTGCCTGATGTGCCAGTCCACAAAGTCGCAGTGAATCATGCAGCCGAGCGGCGACGGCGTCAGTTTCAATAACACACTCAGCACCATCTGGGCCTGCATTGCACCCAGCGTCGCTACCGCAGGCCCCATCACGCCCGCCGTATTGCAGTTTCCCGACGCTATCGGCAGTTGAGGAAAGAGCGCACGATACCCTGGCGCACCGCCGCAGAATCCGCCGACATAGCCTTTGCGACCCAGCACCGAGGCGCAGATCAGCGGCAGACCACGCGGAGAGCAGGCGTCGGAGAGTTGATAGGTGATGGCGAAGTTATCCGCCGCATCCACCACCAGATCGACCCCCTTCAGCGCCTGCGGCAGTTGGCTGGCGCTCAATATCTGGGGATGTGCCTCAACGTGGCAGTCAGGATTACGCAGCGCCAGCTCGCGCTGAGCACAGATTGCTTTCGGCTGGCCCACATCCCCGACGCCAAACAGCGTCTGCCGGTGGAGGTTGTGCAGCTCGACCCGATCGCCATCGTAAAGACGAATAAATCCGATGCCCGCTCCGGCCAGCAATGGCAGCAGCGTCGCGCTAAGGCCGCCCGCACCCACTACCAGCACCCTTGCCCCGCTCAGGCGCTGTTGCCCCGCTTCACCAATCTCCGGCAGCATCGCCTGTCGCTGATAACGCGTCATCGCTGCTCCTTAACTGAACTGTGCCAGACCAAAAATGGGCGTAGAAGCTGACGCCATGTCGCGTTGCTCCATCAATCCTGCCTGAAACGCCTCGTACCCGCCGTGGATCGCGGCGGCAAAGGCACCCGCCATGCGCACCGGATCGCGTGCTTTCGCTACCGCCGTGTTAAGCAGCACGCCATCAAAACCCATTTCCATCGCCTGTGCCGCCTGGCCTGGCGCACCGATGCCCGCATCAATAATCAGCGGCACACCTTTAAACCACGCACGCATGGCGCGTAGTCCCTCTATATTGCGCAGCCCCTGGCCGGAACCAATCGGCGCCCCCCAGGGCATCAGCACTTCACAACCCGCTTCCAGCAGTTTCTCGCCAACGATCAGATCTTCGGTAGTGTAGGGAAAGACCTGAAAGCCATCAGCACAGAGGATTCGGGCCGCTTCAACCAACGCAAAGGGATCTGGCTGCAGCGTGTCGGCATGACCAATCACTTCCAGCTTAATCCAGGGCGTGTCGAACAGTTCACGCGCCATCTGCGCCGTCGTCACCGCCTCTTTCACCGTGTGGCAGCCTGCGGTATTCGGCAGAATCCGTTTATTGAGCTGCTGCAACAGCGTGCGAAAGGCACCGCCTTCGCTGCCTTCACGACGCAGACTGACGGTAATGATCTCCGCACCGGATGCATCGATCGCCTGATGCAGAATGTCCGGTGACGGATAGCCGGCGGTGCCGAGCAGAAAGCGTGATTGCGGGGCAAATTGATAGAACATGGTTAACCTCCCTGCATCGGTGACAGGATTTCCAGCTGGCTGCCCGGCTCAAGCTGCTGGCTGGCATAACGGCTGCGCGGCACAAACTCACCGTTCAGCGCAGTGGCGACGGTGCGCGGGTCAATCTGCTGCTCCGCCATAAGTTCCGCCAGCGTGATTGCGCTGGTTTCAATCATGCGTCCATTAAGTTGAACTCGCATGAGTCATCTCCTGAGTGAGTTGCAGCATGAGTTTTTCAGCCATGATCGGGGCCAGTAAAAAGCCGTGGCGGTACAGCCCGTTTAACGAGAAGCGGCCATTTTCATAGCGGACTTCCGGCAGGTTCTGACGGTAGGCGGGACGCAGACCGGTGCCACTCTCCACGATGCGCGCTTCAGCCAGCGCCGGATGCAGGCTGTAAGCCGCGCTCAGCAACTCCATCATCGCCCTGCCGCTGATCGGGCTGCTGTCGTGACTTTCGACCATGGTGGCTCCGAGCATGAAGTGGCCTCCGGCACGCGGCACCAGATAGCAGGGAAAGCGCGGATGCAGCAGACGGACCGGACGGGAGAGCTGTACGTCGGTTGATTGCAGGATCAGCATTTCGCCCCGCACGGCGCGCAGGGCGGCCTGATGATCAAGAGCGTGAATGCCGCGGCAGTCGATAATTTTGCCACCGGATTTACCGCTGTGAAACGGTACGCCAGCGTCCTGCAGTGTGTCGCGCAGTTGCTGTAGTGCGCGACGCGGATCAAGATGCGCCTCTGCGGCAAAAAACAGGCCACGGGCGAAACGATTTTCCAGCGCCGGTTCGATGTCACCGGGCGCAACCCACCGATGCTGCTCCGTCATGCTGGCGAAGCGCGTCAGTTCGCGACTGTCTCGCGGCGGCGCAACCACCAGCGTGCCCTGCTGCTCAACGCCAACAACGCGTTGCGCCCACCAGGCCGCCGCATGCTGGCCCCATTCGATCACCTGCGGCGGCGCGCTTTCCGCTTCGCACCAGGGCGCAAGCATACCGCCCGCCCAGTGCGAGGCGGCACGACAGTCCTGCTGCGTAATAATTTCGACGGATTCTCCCCGCTCCCTGAGCAGTGTGGCGACGCACAGCCCGGCGACGCCGCTGCCGAGCACCGACCAGCGGCTCATGGTGTCCACCGGAGAGGAAGAAAGGGGTTCAGGATGAGATAGTTCACTTTGGCCTCGTTATCAGTTAACGAAGACCCGTGATACGGAGGGAAAAGGCAGAGACGTCGCGAACGCGCCCCTGCGGCAAGTATCGGATGCGATACCCGTCTTCCTACGCCAGTATCAACTGGGTCAGGTTCTAAGGGTCGCTAAGCCGCGCACTGCGCTATTAGCCTCTCAGTCTCTCTGGCGAGACTCCCCTGACGGCTTTAGTTGTAAGTTAAGCGGGCAGCTTCGTCAAGCCGCATGCGTGAAGACGCGCCAGAAATTCGGAGGATATGTGCAGGCGTTTACTGTGAGTGCAAAGGCTATGCATTCGCATATGAGAAAAGAGAGATGTGTTAAACGGCAGGTGCTCTAAAGCGCCTGCAGCGATTGTGTCACCACGTCGGTTATTTCACGAATACGCAATTCAGCGCGGCGATAGTAGGTCCATTTCCCGACTTTGCTGGCTTCGACCAGTCCCGCATTGTGCAGGGCTTTCAGACATAACGAGGTAGCGGGCTGTGATAAGCCCGCCTTGTCCTGGATGAGGGTGGCACAGACGCCATACTGAGCGAAGGGATAGAGCTGCGAATAGCCCGCAAACGCTTCGTCAGGATTTTTAAGCCACTTCAGTACTGCCACTCTGGTCGGGTTGGACAGTAACTTCAGGGCATTTTCGGGGGACATGCCGCCTCACATAAGATCAGGATTGAAAAACAGGATAGTCAGTATAGCCTTTCTCAGTGCCGCCATACAGGGAGGCGTTGTCGACCTCATTCAGCGGATAGCCCGATTTAATGCGCGCAGGCAAATCGGGATTCGCGATAAACGAGCGGCCAAAACCCGCCAGGTCGCCCCAGCCGTTATCCAGCATACGCTTTGCTTTTTCCGCCGTGTAGCGACCGGAATAGATGATCGGCGATCGGAATGCTTCCCTCAGTGCAACCCGGAAACACTCTGGCATATCCGGGCTATTATCCCAGTCCGCTTCGGCAATAGAGAGATAACCAACTTCCAGCTCATTCAGAAGCTGAGCGGCGCGGATGTAGGTTGCGTGGGGATCGCTTTCAACCAGGCCAAGATAGACGCGCTCTTCGTCGGTACTCGAAAACAGCGGCGCAAACCGCACGCCAACACGGTGGCTGCCAAATACCGAGCTGACCGCCTCAACCACTTCACGCAGAAAACGCAGACGATTCTCTGCTGAACCGCCATATTCATCCGTACGGAAGTTGGTGTGCTCCGAAATAAACTGGTTAATCAGATAACCGTTGGCGGAATGCAGTTCCACACCGTCAAAACCCGCCTCTTTTGCATTTTCCGCTGCGCGTCGGTAAAGCGCCACGATCTCTTTTACTTCCGCGTTGGTCAGTACCCGTGGTTCGCTGGGTGCGGTCAGTATCCCGGCACCAGGTCCGGTTTCAATAAATATCCGGACGTTATCAGCCGCGATGGCTGAAGGGGCAACCGGTGCCTGTTTACCGGGCTGAAGTTCATTGTGAGAGACGCGACCAACATGCCAGAGCTGACAGAAAATCGTTGCGCCTTCCTGATGTACCGCCTCTGTCACCTTTTTCCAGCCAGCGATCTGAGCGTCGCTGTGGATCCCCGGCGTCCATGCATAGCCCTGCCCGCGAGGTTCAATCTGGGTGCCTTCGGTGATCATCAGTCCCGCGCTGGCACGCTGGCGGTAATACTCCACCATCAACTCGCCGGGAATATTGCCCGGCTGTTCACTGCGACAACGCGTCAGCGGCGGCAATACAATGCGGTTACGAAGCGTGAGATCGCCCAGGTTCAGGGGGGTAAAAAGTGACGGCATAACAAAAGGTCCTCTGATGTGTAAGAGGCGCCATTATATTTACACATTTAAATTTGTAAATGTGTAATCAGTGCTTTTTGTTTTAGTCGGGTTTATCAGAGTGTCTCATCATACTAAACAGCCTCATCGTAGCAATCCTGCCGACGCGACGCTCAGGATGGCTTTATTGTCACGAAAGAGCCGCCAGCCGCAGGTTCATCACCTTTTAAGCTATGTATTTATCAGCGAACGCCTGCCACTGCTGGCGACAAACCTCCAGCTGTTTAAGTGCGTCATCGATTGAGGGTTGCGATTTGTTGCCCGGATTCGGTGTGGAACGAATCACATCAGCAAACGCACTGAAAATGGCGTTCATGTCACTGCCCGATTTTGTCGCTTCGAACATCCTGGCCCGTTCATTCTGTGGCCGCGCGGTGCCGCTCTTTACCTGGTTGAGATAATCACGCGCAGCCGCCACGATTTCGCGGGTGCCATATTGATGCGCAATATCCAGCCTCTGCTGTGCTCCCAGCAGCGTGCGCTCTTCGCGTAATGCCACTTTACCGTCGATCATCTCATCAACAATGCCCGTCGCCTGCTCCCACTTGTCCTCCGGAACATATTTCTCAATAAGTTTGTGCAATTTCACCTGCGTTAACGTTATTGCCATCGCTTCAGAGGTATCGCTGTTATCGTACTGATTTTGTCCCACCTGACCTTCAGCGAGCACCTGATGAAGTGCGCCCGCAAACTCATCCATACTGGCCTGGGTGTTATCTGTCGTCATGTCCACCAGGGGCCGGAATGTCCTTGCATCCCAGTTAGTATAGGGATCATTGAAAAGCGCATAGCCGAGGTTAAACGTGGGTCCCTGATTAGCGGATCGACTTGTCAGCAGACCTTTCAGATTTATATCCTGCTGTTCAGCTGAGACAGGATCAGCTACGACCTGCATCAGGCGGTCTCTTGCCGCCTGAGAGATGTTAACTACAGCGTCAGGAAGCGTTTTTCCGGTAATTGACTCGGTATTGACGCCTGAAGATGGTTTGATTGCGCCGGAAGTAGCATAGCTATTTGCCACGCCGTCTGTAAGTCCATTGATTAACACCATAATGCCCTCTACGGTTTGATTAATTGAGTAATTAATCGGCAGGATGTAACAAACCTTTACCGTGACAAATACAACCCGTAAGGCGGGTGACTTCTTTGAAAATCAGATCATCAGGTTCGCTTTGACATGACTTTAATTCATAATGCCTTCAGAAACCCTTATTTGCGCCTCCTGCAGGTCAACACATTCCATATAAGATTAAAAACTTGCGAAATGCATAGAAAAGCATCATGTCAGCAGGCCGTTATTCCTTTCAGACAAGGCAAATTCAAAGGACATATTATGAATAGTGCACTGGCTTTAGAGGCGCTGGGACCACGTATTTGTATTATGGGTCCTTCAAACAGCGGTAAATCCACCTTAGCAGAGGCTATTTTCCGCAAAACGAATTTACCTGTTGTTCATCTTGATCAACTTCACCATCTTCCAGGTAGTCAATGGATTCCCAGAGCGCCGGAAGCATTTCGCCATTTGCATGCGGATGCAGTGAGTCAGGAAAAATGGGTGATGGAGGGAAATTATACAAAATGCATTGAGGAACGATTTGCTCATGCCACGGGATTGATTCTTCTGGATGTAAAAGTGACCGTGGCACTGCTGCGTTATATTCGCAGGTGTTATTCATCCACACCGCGAATAGGGGGTCTCGGCATCAGCAGAGAGTCCGTAAGCCTGGAGATGCTTAAATATATTGTTCGTACTGCCCCGCAGAATCGTAAGTACCATCAGACGCTTTACGATCAGGTCAGATTGCCAAAAGTTCTGCTTAATTCTCCGCACGAGATTAAAGCCTGTTCAGAATACTGGGGCTTACAGTTAAAAAAATAAGTAAACCCACACCGCTTCGATAAATCACCCATCTATAAGCTCGTCAGCAAGTCAGCGCGATAACCTGTTGGTTTACGCCATGACATTATCAGGGTTGCATCGCCTGCTGCCGCTCCGGCTCATCATCTGATCGTTCCTCGTAAGGAGTCAAAACGGATGACGCTCCGTCATCATTAGCCGTAATTAGTTACGGCTGAAGACCAGTTTCAATCCTGCCAGCGCAAAGCAACAGGCTAGCAGCGCATCCAGCCCGCGACGAATTCGACGGTAAAAAGCGCTCATTACAGCCGTCGAAAATAGCAAAGCATAACCACCGAATACAACCATGCAGATCGCCGCACAGCCGCAGATAATCATTGGTAACGTCGAGGTGACCGCTTGGGGTTTAAGGGCAAATGACATAATCGCCACCCAGGTCAGAATCGCTTTGGGGTTGCCGATATGCATCAGGATACCCTGACGGAACAGGCTGCCATAAGCGACCCGGGTATCGCTGGTTTTAAACTCTCCGGCTTCCGTACGGCGTAACGCAGATTTACCGGCTTTAAACGCCAGCCAGAGCAGATATAATCCGCCGCCAATTTTCAACGCAATCAGCAGTTGAGCAAAGGTTGTCAGTATGGTCAGCACACCGCAGGCTGCCAGCAGCGCCCAGATCATCGACCCACTCACGACACCCGCAGCCAGCGCCAGCGCGGCACCTCTGCCCTTTTTCATCGCTGTCCCCATTATCGCCATAATGCTCGGTCCGGGACTGGCCGTGGCAACAAAATAGGTTGTAAAGATCAGGATTAACTCGTGTGAAAGCGCCATATTTTTCTCTGCGATGCGGGATTATCAATATGTTATATCCGCTGGCAAAGAAATTTACTATTCATTAACACATTGCCGGTTTTTACGGAGGAGGCTTAATAAAAAGGGCAGGCATCAGGTACGGCAGCGATAAGCTGTATTCACTGAATGACAGGGGCGCGTTAACGGCTATACAGACCTTGTTTTCCGAAAAAGCGGGAGGAACATCGATCTGCCTGACATCCCTCGCGATTTGTGACCTAATTTCATAATGGTCACTTTAAGTCAATCAGGGTCAGCGACGTTAAGGGAACAGGATCTGCCGATACCCATCTGCGGCTGAATCATAGATCCACCTGGCTTGCCGCCCCAAAAATGCAAGGTGAACAGGAACCGTTTTCCATTGCCCGCAGCCTCGGATATTCTCCTGCTCAGCTGCCACAACCTTTTGTTATGACTCCTTTACAGTGACATGCCTTAATTTGTTGATGATAAAAATCCAGCCATAAGTGACCATTGACTTAATTAGTCACAAGAATGAGAATGCGCAAACTATCCTGTTACCGCTTTAAGGGAACTTATGCTCAGGCTTAAATCCGCCACCCTTGCTGTTTACGTGTTGCCGCTGGCTTTGGTGGCCTGCGGTGAACCTTCCACCCGCGACGATCCCCGAACGCAGGCTCCTCTGGTGCGGACTGCAACCGTGGTAAGCGCGATAGATCGATCCCACGCCTTTACCGGCGTTGTGGTCGCCCGGATTCAAAGCGATCTCAGTTTCAGAGTACAAGGCAAAATCCTTGAACGTCTGGTGGATACCGGTCAGGCGGTCAAACGCGGTCAGCCGCTGATGCGTCTGGATCCGATTGACCTGACACTGCAGTCTCAGGCTCAGCAACAGGTTGTGGAGGCAGCGCGGGCACGGGCTAAGCAAGCCACACAGGATGAAGCGCGCTATCGAGGCCTTGTCACGACGGGTGCCGTATCGGCATCAGCCTACGACCAGATAAAGGCCGCTGCCGATACGGCCAGAGCCGATCTCAGAGCCGCACAGGCACAGGCCAGCGTCGCGCAGAATGCAACGGGTTATGCCGTGCTGCTGGCCGACGCCGATGGCGTTGTCGTAGATACGCTGGCAGAACCGGGTCAGGTGGTCAGTGCCGGACAGGCGGTTATCCGGCTCGCCAGAGCCGGACATCGTGAGGCCATCGTACAGTTACCTGAGACGCTCAGGCCTGCGCCGGACAGTGATGCTCAGGCGACGCTTTACGGCTCCGGAGATAAACGGGTGCCCGCCAGGCTGCGCCTGCTATCAGATGCCGCTGATCCGGTGACGCGAACCTTTGAAGCGAGATATGTACTGGAAGGCGCGCTGGCTAATGCACCGCTGGGCTCGACCGTCACGCTTAACATCGCGGAAAACGCCAGCAAAGCTGCGGTAATGAACGTGCCCTTAGCCGCGCTCTACGATCCGGGTAAAGGGCCGGGCGTCTGGAGCATTTCAGGTCAGCCCGCAACCGTCTCATGGCGCCCGGTGCAGGTGATTAACCTTGGGGATGACAACGCCGGCGTTGTCGGAAAACTCAAGCCGGGTGAGCAGGTCGTTGCGCTTGGCGCGCATCTGCTCCATGAGGGTGAAAAAGTGCGCACGGCTTCGCACGGCAACGCGCACAGTGCGGGGAGTCATCCATGAGCAAGGGACGTTTCAATCTCTCGGCGCTGGCTGTACGTGAGCGATCGATTACCCTCTTCCTGATCATTCTGATTACTGTTGCCGGTATTCTGTCGTTCTTCGAACTTGGGCGAGCGGAAGACCCGCCTTTTACTGTCAAGCAGATGACCATTATCACAGCCTGGCCGGGTGCTACTGCCCGGGAGATGCAGGATCAGGTTGCTGAGCCGCTGGAGAAGCGTCTGCAGGAGCTTAAGTGGTACGACCGCAGTGAGACCTATACCCGTCCGGGTCTGGCGTTTACCATGCTGTCACTGCAGGACAGCACGCCGCCTTCACAGGTGCAGGAAGAGTTCTATCAGGCGCGCAAGAAAGTCCGTGATGAAGCCAGCAGCCTGCCCGCGGGTGTCATCGGACCGATGGTTAATGACGAGTTCTCTGATGTGACTTTTGCCTTATTTGCGCTTAAGGCCAGGGGGGAGCCGCAGCGTCTGCTGGCAAGGGATGCTGAATCGCTGCGCCAGCAGCTTCTGCATGTAGCCGGCGTAAAAAAGGTCAACATTATTGGTGAGCAGAGTGAGCGAATTTTTATCTCGTTCTCTCATGACAGGCTGGCCACGCTCGGCATTTCCCCCCAGGATATCTTTTCTGCCCTGAACAGTCAGAACGTGCTGACCCCGGCCGGTTCGATAGATGCCAGCGGCCCCCAAATCTTTATTCGTCTTGATGGCGCCTTCGACACACTGGAAAAAATCCGCCAGACGCCTGTCGTTGCCGGGGGCAGAACACTGCGCCTTTCAGACGTCGCGACGGTTGAGCGAGGCTATGAAGATCCGGCGACTTTTATCGTACGTAATCAGGGCGAGCAGGCGCTGTTGTTAGGCGTCGTTATGCGCGACGGCTGGAATGGCCTCGATCTCGGTAAGGCACTGGATGAGGAAACGGCCAGAATTAATGACGGCATGCCGTTGGGTATGACGCTGACGAAGGTCACCGATCAGGCCATCAACATCAGTTCAGCCGTAGACGAATTCATGATCAAGTTCTTTGTCGCCCTGCTGGTGGTCATGGTGGTCTGCTTTGTCAGTATGGGCTGGCGGGTTGGTGTGGTGGTCGCCGCAGCCGTGCCACTGACACTGGCTATCGTGTTTGTTGTGATGGAGGCTTCCGGCAAGAATTTTGATCGCATCACCCTGGGTTCGCTGATCCTTGCCCTGGGTTTGCTGGTCGATGACGCCATCATCGCGATTGAAATGATGGTGGTCAAAATGGAAGAAGGTTATGACCGCATCAAAGCCTCTGCCTATGCCTGGAGTCATACGGCGGCACCAATGCTGGCGGGTACGCTGGTTACCGCTGTGGGCTTTATGCCGAATGGTTTTGCACAATCTACCGCCGGCGAGTACACCAGCAATATGTTCTGGATTGTCGGCATCGCCCTGATCGCCTCGTGGATAGTGGCGGTGGTCTTTACGCCTTATCTTGGCGTGAAAATGCTGCCGGAGATCAAAACGGTGGCGGGAGGACATACCGCGATTTATAACACCCGCCATTACAACCGATTCCGTCATATTCTGGGCCGTGTCATCGCAGGCAAATGGCTGGTGGCCGGTTCGGTGGTTGCTCTATTTACGCTTGCCGTGCTCGGCATGGGGATTGTGAACGCACAATTTTTCCCCACCTCTGACCGCCCGGAAGTGCTGGCAGAAGTCCAGATGCCTTATGGAACGTCAATCGAGGAGACCAGCCAGGCGACTGCAAAAATCGAAGCCTGGCTGCAGAAGCAGCCAGAGGCAAAAATCGTCACATCTTATATCGGACAAGGGTCACCGCGTTTTTATCTGGCCATGGCTCCCGAACTGCCCGACCCCTCGTTTGCGAAAATTGTTGTGCTGACGGACAGCCAGGAAGCGCGTGAAGCACTCAAGCACAGGTTACGCGAAGCGGCGGCTCATGGACTTGCAGCAGAGGCGCGCATCCGCGTGACACAACTGGTGTTTGGCCCCTACTCGCCCTATCCGGTGGCGTATCGCGTCATGGGGCCGGATCCCGACACGTTGCGCGCCATCGCAGCCGACGTAGAGGCAGTGCTACAGGCCAGTCCGCTAATGAGAACAGTTAATATGGATTGGGGGCCAAAGGTGCCGACGCTGCATTTCACGCTTAATCAGGATCGTCTGCAGGCCGTGGGACTGACATCGAATGCGGTGGCAGAGCAGCTTCAGTTCCTGCTTTCTGGCGTTCCGATTACCTCAGTACGTGAAGATATCCGCTCCGTACAGGTTATGGGACGTGCGGCGGGTAACATCCGGCTCGATCCGGCCAGAATAGCGGGCTTTACCTTAGTCGGTTCCTCAGGTCAGCGTATTCCACTCTCTCAGATAGGCGACGTTGATGTACGCATGGAAGATCCGATTCTGCGCCGCCGCGATCGCACCCCGACGCTGACGGTGCGCGGTGATATTGCTGAGCATCTGCAGCCGCCGGATGTCTCAAAGCAGATGCTCAAAGCGTTACAGCCCATCATCGATTCACTGCCAGCGGGCTACCGCATTGAACAGGCAGGCTCGATTGAAGAATCTGGCAAAGCGACCAAAGCAATGGCACCGCTGTTCCCGATTATGATCGCCATGACGCTGCTGATTATCATTCTGCAGGTGCGTTCGATGTCGGCGATGGTGATGGTCTTTCTGACGTCGCCTCTGGGACTGATTGGTGTGGTGCCGACGCTACTTCTGTTTAACCAGCCGTTTGGCATCAATGCACTGGTTGGACTGATAGCGCTGTCGGGCATCCTGATGCGCAACACGCTAATCCTGATAGGGCAGATTCACCATAATGAGCATCAAGGACTCTCGCCTTTTGATGCGGTGGTAGAGGCAACGATACAGCGTGCGCGTCCGGTGCTGCTGACGGCAATGGCTGCCATTCTGGCCTTCATTCCGCTGACGCACTCCGTATTCTGGGGAACGCTGGCATATACCCTGATTGGCGGTACGTTAGGCGGCACCCTGATTACGCTGGTATTCCTGCCGGCGATGTACGCGATATGGTTCAGAATTCGTCCGGGTCAACTCCGCTCCGCTGACGCCCCCCTGAGCTGAACGTAACCTGAAACGGGCGTGAACGCTGAACCCGACAGCCTGGCGGATTACGTTACAAAGGTTTCAGACCAGGGAATTTGATCGTGATGTAAGAGGAGTGGGATGAAGAGAATAATAAAGAGACGGATGGCGGGAAAGATAAAGCAACACTAAGGGCAGTTCAGTCCGGTTTTAAATCGCCTTTCAGGCCTCTGAAACCGGACTGCGTCTGCTCAGGAAAAGATTATTTTCCCAGAATTTCCCGGCGGACAATCTCGGCACCCGCACTCAACGCATGCAGTTTGCCATTGGCAACCTGGCGCGGCAGAGGAATCATGCCGCAGTTGGTTGAAGGATAGAGATTTTCAGCATCCACAAACTGCAGCGCTTTACGCAGCGTGCTTGCCACTGCTTCCGGCGTCTCAATTTCATGAGTCGCTACGTCGATAGCACCGACCATGACTTTTTTACCGCGAATCAGCTCAATCAGATCCATCGGAACGCGCGAGTTCTGGCACTCCAGTGAGACGATGTCGATAGCCGAACGCTGCAATTTTGGGAAGACCTCTTCATACTGGCGCCACTCTGTGCCCAGCGTTTTCTTCCAGTCGGTATTGGCTTTGATACCGTAGCCGTAGCAGATGTGAACGGCGGTTTCACACTTCAGACCGTCAATAGCACGCTCCAGTGCGGCAATACCCCAGTCATTCACTTCATCAAAGAAGACGTTAAAGGCTGGTTCGTCGAACTGAATAATATCAACGCCTGCGGCTTCTAACTCTTTCGCTTCCTGATTCAGGATTTTTGCGAATTCCCAGGCCAGCTTTTCACGACTTTTATAGTGATTGTCATAAAGGGTATCGATCATCGTCATCGGACCCGGCAACGCCCACTTAATAGGACGATCGGTCAGCTTGCGCAGGATTTTTGCATCTTCAACAAACACCGGCTTCTGACGTGAGACTTCACCCACTACAGTCGGCACGCTGGCGTCATAACGATTACGGATGCGGACCACTTCACGCTTCTCAAAATCCACGCCGCTGAGGTGTTCAATAAACGTCGTTACAAAGTGCTGACGGGTCTGCTCACCATCACTGACGATATCAATGCCGGCGCGAACCTGGTCGTCCAGACAGAGACGCAGTGCATCTCTTTTACCGTCAACTAACTCTTCATCCTGCAGTTTCCAGGGTGACCACAGGACCTCTGGCTGCGCAATCCAGGACGGTTTAGGCAGGCTGCCCGCAGTGGATGTCGGTAATAAAGTTTTCATAGCAGGTGACCTTTTGTTTTTAATTAATCAAAGAACGGATTCAGCAGACCATTGTGCGAGAAGTGTCTGATTAGGCTTGATGAAATGCGCCTCAGTAAACTTACCCTGCTCAACGGCCAGACGGCTGCGCTCTTCGCGATCGTAAACGATGCGGGTTAATGAATAATCCTGATGGTGCAGCGTTGGCTGATAGCACTGTCCGGCTGCAGAATTCGCGTTATAAATTTCCGGGCGATAGATCTTCTGAAAAGTTTCCATGGTGCTGATAGTGCTGATCAGCTCCAGATTGGTGTAATCGCTGAGCAGGTCACCGTGGAAGTAGAAGGCCAGCGGCGCAACACTGCCCTGCGGCATAAAGAAACGCACTTTCAGGCCCATTTTTCCAAAATAAAAATCAGTCAGCGAAGGCGCATCCTGCTGGTATTCGATGCCCAGCACCGGATGCACATTACCGGTACGCACATAGGTATTTTTGCTCGACACACTCAGACAGATGACCGGAGACTTATTGAAGTTTTCTTTATAGGCCGCTGAGTTGACGAAGCTTTTAAAAATGTTGCCGTGCAGCTGGCCAAAATCATCCGGCAGACTGAATTCAGTCTGCCCTTTATTATGCTCTGTCAGCACCACGCTGAAATCATAATCACGTACGTAGGATGAGAAGTTATTGCCGACAATCCCTTCGAAACGTTCACCGGTTTTGTGATCGACGATATGGGTCTTCAGAATCTCAATCGCCGGGAACGATTCGTCGTTGCTGCCAGGACGAAGATTCAGCTCAGCAGAAATAATCTCAAGTTCGACAGAGTAACGATCGCTTTTTGGGTTGTCCCAGTGCGCCAGCGCGTTAAACCGGTTGTCGATCATCGCCAGCGCGTTATGCAGGTTTTCCTGGCGTTTTTCACCACGCGCCAGATTAGCGAAGTTAGTCGTCGCCCGCGTATTTTTCGAAGGGTTATAGTTTTCGTCGAAACGAATGCGCTTAAGGGTAAAGGCTACGTTGTTCATCGCTATCGGATATCCTGGTCGCTGATATGATTTGTTGCTTCAGGGTTATGCAACTTCGCTATCCCTTAACAAGCGTTCATATGACTCAAAGTTATTAACAATTCTTACTTTATGCCTCAACATCCGGTTGAAAAAAAGTGATTAAATTTCAACGAACATGAAGGAAATTCATGTTGAGGCGGGAAAGCGGGGAATTTTTCATGCGGCCAGCGTGCCTGAAAACATCTGGAGTGAAATCAGGATGTTTTAAGACGCTACGGAAATAAATAATTTTAATTTAAATCAATAAATTATTATCACCCCACCACATCTGCGAGGCTTTTGACGGTTTCGTACTCAGACACGCCGGACATCTTTTTATTCACCTTAGCGGAAATCAATCGATTCCAGCCTGCAGAAAATTGCTGCTAAGGGCACGGCCCTGACAGGGGATCACCTGTGCCCTACACATTTGCTAAATCTTATAAAAATTATCGCATGTCACTTTATGCGCGCCTGATTTAACTGAGAGCCGGCTGGCCGCTTCTTTCATCAGTTTCCCCAGTCCGCTCTCACACTTCGCCTGCGTCAGACGTGACGATGGCCCGGTGAGTGCCAGCGCAGCGAGCAGCCTGTCATCTTCCCCAAACACCGGTACGGAAAATGCCGCAATGTGCGGATCGCGCATCCCGGAGGTAAACAGCGGAAGTTCAGGTACAGCATCAAACAGGGGTTCGTGCTTGCCCCAGTAGCGAAGCACCTGCCCGATGGCAGAGTTATCCAGCGGCAGAAAGGTGCCGGGCAGACGCGTTTCACGCAGTCCTTCAGAAGGCTCAGCTCTGAACAGACAGAGTCGCTGATCATTTTCAATCACATACCATGAGGCGCTTTCACCCGTCGCGGTCGCCAGAGCGTGAAGCTCAGGCTGAACAATGCTGGCCAGATGGAAAGATTGTTCATAGAGCTTGCCCAGATAGAGCAGCCTCGGCCCCAGGGTATAGACGCCATTGTCACGGCGAATCACATAATTCATGCGCTCAAGTGAGTTCATCAGGCGATAGACCGTCGTTTTGTGATAACCCGACAGCTGCGCCAGCGCGGTAAGCGTCAGCGACTCCTCGCCAGGTTTGAAACAATCCAGCAGCGCCAGCGCTTTTTCTACGGCAATTACGCCTTCATTCCCCATGGGTACGTCCTCCTGTATGCGACGGCAGGCAGTTTACCGCGCAATTTGTGATTCACATCGTATTTACATCACAAATGAGTGCTTAACACTGGTGCGATGCGAATTAACATCGATATAGTAGTTTTATATTGTACAACTAAGTTGTATCTGGTAAACCGAAAGAGGAATAATCTATGCCACATGCAGAGAATACCTTCATCAATCGCGACATTATCCGTGTCGCACCAGAGCTTGTTCAACAGGCGGCTCAGTTCCAGGCTGCGATACTGGCTGATGTCGCCGGTCGACGCGGGACGCTGCATGGTCGCGTCAAACCAGTCGCCTCCACGATGAAAGTCGCTGGTCCCGCTATCACCGTCGAGGTCCGGCCCGGCGATAATCTGGCGATCCATGCTGCACTGGCTATCGCCCAGCCGGGCGACGTAATTGTGGTTGATGGCAAAGGCGATATCAGCTGTGCATTAATCGGCGAGATTATGTCGGCCCAGGCTAAAGCCTCCGGCATTGCGGGGATTATCATTGATGGCGCGGTGCGTGACGCCGATGCACTGAGTACGAACGGCTTCCCGGTGTTTGCTGCAGGTCTGAATCCCTGTGGCCCGACCAAGTCTGTTGCGGGACGGGTCAACTATCCGGTTTCTGTCGCGGGCGCTGCCATTCAGCCCGGCGATCTGGTCATCGGAGATAGTGATGGCGTGGTGATTCTGCCGCGTGAAGAGATCCCTGCCCTGCTCGAGCTGGCGCAGAAAAAACTGGATTTCGAAACCGGGCGTATTGCCGCCATTCGTGATGGCGACCTTCGCGCGCCGTGGCTGGAGAAAGCCCTTCTTACCGCTGGCATGCTGGCGGATGGGGAGACGCTCTGATGACAACCCAACTTCCCGTCATTCTGGTCACGGCCAGCGATCTGGCTCCGCAGGCAGTCAGCCTGCTGAACGCGTTCAGCCTGGTTTATGCAGGCAAACAGCCGGACGAAGATACCCTGTTCAGACTCTGCCAGCAGCATAATCCGGTAGCGATAATTGTTCGTTACGGAAAAATTAATGCCCGCATCATGGATGCTGCGCCTGCCCTGCGCGTGATTTCCAAACACGGCAGCGGTATTGACGTTATCGATCAACAGGCAGCCGCGGCACGCGATATTCGTGTGCAGTCTGCGCCGGGTGCCAACGCAGCCGCTGTAGCCGAGCATACCTGGGCGATGATTTTGGCCTGCGCCAAATCCGTGATAACGCTGGATCAGCGCATGCGTCATGGGCACTGGGACAAATCCACGCATAAATCTGTGGAGCTGGAAGGCAGAACCCTGGGTCTGGTCGGGCTTGGTGCAATTGGCGGTCGCGTTGCCCGCATTGGGCGGGCGTTTGGTATGAAGGTGCTCGCCTATGATCCTTTTGCAAAAACCTTTCCTGATGAGTGTGAGTCCGCCTCACTTGACGACCTGCTGCAACAGGCAGACATCATTTCGCTGCACTGCCCGCTGACCGGACAGACACGCCAGATGATTAATGCAGAGAAACTGGCGTTGTTTAAAAAAGGCGCCATTCTGGTAAACACGGCACGCGGCGGTCTTATTGATGATGACGCGCTTTTAGCTGCACTGAACAATGGCACCGTCGCCTGGGCCGCACTGGATAGTTTCCCCACTGAACCTCTGACGGCACCGCATATCTGGCAGCATGTTGAGAATGTGATTCTGTCGCCCCACATTGGCGGCGTCAGTGACAACTCCTACGTGAAGATGGGTACGGTGGCGGCCAGTAATATTCTGAACGTTCTGGAATCTCTGAAAAATGAAAGCGCGGTGTCCTGAGCCATCTCTGTAGCCGACTAACAGGCTTTATCGCTATGTAGTCGGCATTTTTACAGATTTGAGTCTCTGCAATCACTAAAAGCGTTAAGAAGCTATCATTGATGCCAGGGGGTTATAAATAATGCGTTTCTGCTTTTAGCGAACAGCTGAAGTCAGACTGATAACAAATCAGAATTGACTCCACCACCCTGGTATACGATCGGGATTTCATTTACACATTTTTCAGACTCATAAATCCTGATATAACCCGTTGACGTCAACTTCGCGGACTTTTTCCGAATGAGGGATTAAGTCGTCGAGCTGCTTGTAGCGCTCACTCAAGCGTATGAAGTCAATCACGTCACAAATTCCTTTTTAATGAGGTCTGCAGGCTGAGAGTTTGAACCATTAAGCATCCCCTGACTTTATGGCACGTGACAGTTTTAACGAAAATGCCTGTTGAAGTTGATGCTTAGCTATTAGATTCGATCCTGCCGCGAGCCATTCGCTCAGGGCAGGATAACCTCAGTACGGGTCCCTGTCGGCAATAACGATGAGAGGATGCCACATCCAGATGAAAAACAAAAAACCGCCTCATGACAGATAACTTTCAGAGCCTGAATTTATTTTCCACGCGACGAGCCATGGCCTTTAAGCTTGATATTAAGTTACGCTTAATTTAGCTGGTGAGCCAAAGCAATATGAGTTTGATGGAAACGTCGAAGGCCGCATTAAGGATGAATACCTGAAAGAAAAGGGGTTCAAAGATATTCTTCATGTGCGGAAAAAAATGAATAACTGTCAGCAGACTAATAATGCCTGCATAGTCAGGTGATCTCAGAATCACCATAAGCGCTCTTAAAATATGGAAAATTATATAAATTGAAAATAAGAAGTTAAAAAAACGATATTATTAACTCATCACTACTTATGATAACGCTGGCAGGCTAACCACTGAAGTGCTTTCAGACAGACTCACTGCAGTAGCTATCAAATGAAGAGCAATGTTGCTAGCTTAATGCGTATTTTTACATCCATTACTTGACTGGAGTAACTGAACAGGAAATTTTGCCCCTTAAAACACTAAGGGGCAATAAATTAATGATGGTTATTTGACTTATTTCGTATTCTGGTATTTTTATTATTTGAATGCTTTTTGCACTCTGTACGCAAGACTTTAAAAATCACATAATCTTGCGTGGTTTTCCCTGGTGTTGCATTGGTCTTTGACCGCCTGACCGCTATGCATTGAAAGTGCTAAGCAGTCAGGCACATTTTTATTATAAGACCTGTACGATATAATAAAAGCTGTCCTTAAGGGCAGGGGTGATAGTTTCATCATGTGATTATTTAGGGGGAGTTAATGAGTTCTGCTATTGATTTTTTTTTGCGTGATTATGATGAATTGTCGGTTGAACAAGCGAATGAGTTATACCGGCTGAGAAGAAAAACATTTCGGGATCGGCTCGACTGGGAGGTCGAATGCATTGACGGTATGGAAAAGGACCTTTTCGATAACAAAAACACAACTTACTTACTGGGTATGCACGCCGGTAAATTGCTATGCGGCGCACGATTCATAGACTCGACGCAGCCGACGATGATGAGCGAAATTTTCCATAAATATTTCTCAGGTGTATGTAGTCTCCCTACAGATATTCCCTGCTGTGAAATTACTCGCCTGTTTTTAGACAAAGAAAGACGTGATGCTGCAAAACTGGATGGTTTACCCGCCAGTAAAGCATTATTTCTTGCAATGATTATTTTTTGCATGAAGAAGAAATATTCAGGGATGTACGCAGTGGTCAGTCGCGGCATGTATGCCATATTTCGCCACGCCAACTGGAAAACAGAGGTCATTCAAAAAGGGATTTCTGAAAAAGGAGAAGTTATCTACTATATTTTTATGCCTGCTAACAGTAGCGTCATTGAGGATATCATCATTAAGGACAAACACTCTGAATGGCTTCGTGAGAAGCTACAGCACTTACGCCATCTTTAAATAAGTATCTGGCTCAGTTTTCCAGTAAGCGGAGTTCTGCGCCAAGTTTTATAGCGTGTCTTGCGTTATTAACACCGAGTTTTTTCATTACATTACCCATGTGGAATTTTACCGTGCGCTCTGCAATGGATAAAATAATAGCAATCTCAGCATAAGTTTTCCCGTCACTGACCCACTTAAGAATCTGTCGCTCTCGCGGTGATAAAAAGGCATTTTTTTTCTGCTGATGTTGACTATACAGATTGAGCGTCTTTTGGTGCAGATGAATAAGGAAACTCATGAATTTTGACCGATGTTTATCAATGTCAAACTCGAAATCCTTCTTCCCAATAACAGATAATACAACCAGGTTATTCAGGTAGTCATGCAGAGGAAATGTCTGCCCCCGATATATGTTATATTGAAAACTTTCGTTGAAAATCCTGGTGAGATTGTAACCTTCTGACAAAATAACTTCATTCTCCCAAAAGTAGTCTTCAACGCAGCGCAAGCCGCGGATAATGACGGGATCGATAAACTGATATTTTCTTTCAAGGTAAACATCAAACCACGCCGGATTGTTATTGATAATCTGCATCTGCGAAGGGTCTTTTTTATTCATAATAGCGTATGCATAGATAATACCCGGGTAATCCTCGAAGAACGCATCCAGTTCCTCCTGGATCAACGAATTTATCCTTTGGTCGTTATAGTATGTATCCTTCACGTCAGCTGTTACCTTCAGGTTGAGTGGTTTAGAAGTATAATCTGGTTCATGAACTGCTGTGAATCGTATTTTCACTCAACTCACATATCCGAAGGACAACATCATACAGTAATATCCCACTCATTTCTGCCTTAAGAAAGCGAGGACAGGAGTGGCTCATGAGATTGTTGATGGGTATCGGAACGTTGACATAACACCATGATCAACAGGAATAGCCGAATAGTTTTTGACGGTTATAGGTAATGCATGCCTGTCTGAAGCGACAACAGCAACGTTTCCTTGCAAATCCTTAGTAAGGAAAGGCTGGAGGATCGTGCAGGGGTATGGATCTGTCTTCAACGGGCGGGGAATCGTGATCATGAATTTTCATCAGGTATTGACGCCTGACAGACTTCTTTTAAGCGAAGTGCTTCTTAGATTGCATCCTGTTTTTCTGATCCTAAACTCTTGCTAAATTTCTCTTAGCGAATACTTCCCTGCTTGCTTTATGTCACCCGCATTTTAAAAATTACCTCATGGAATATATGTACTTCCTGATGGTTGTAATATGAATGTTTCAGCCCACCGGGGGTTTTCTCTTCACTCCTGCTCTGATGCAGGCTTTGAGCCATCGCTTTTAGAGGGTGCGAGGCTTTAAACCCACTTGTATGATGAGGTAATAGAACTTACCGTTCAAAGCGAAAGTCTGTGACAGAAAGCCTGATCTCGTCTCTGCTCAATTAATCCACTGACGTCTTAAAATCAAAAGATGAATATTCAAAGGCTATTCAAAACAGTGCTCTTGTGTCAGTAACGCTGAAAGGACTCACCTGCAGACGCAATGTTCAGCATCTGCAGATGATATTACGTTATTTACTGACTGGCGAAGCGTGCGTGTCAACTTCGATGTTTAACTGTTTTCTGCGACCCATAACCAGCACCGCAATACCGCCGATGCCACAGAGGATTGCCAGTGGCATCATTGCCAGCGTATGGCTGCCGGTCGCCTGATTAATGATGCCGTAAACGTTGACCATTAATCCTCCGCCAATCAGGTTCGCCATCGCACCGATAGCGGCCAGACCCGCAGCAGTGGTAGTGGATGACATCCATCCCGATGCCAGCGCCCAGAAAGGTCCTTTCATTGAGTAGGCACCCATTAATACCAATGACAGGATGACAACACTGCCGGTCAGGCTGTTAGTGATAAAGGCGGAGAGCAGACCACCCGCAATCAGGAACAGCGTTAATGCGGTATGCCAGCGACGCTCGCCGCTTCGGTCAGAACTTCTGCCCCATACAACCATCAGAATGGATGCCAGACCGTAAGGAATCGCATTGACTAAACCGGTGGAGAAGTTATCCAGCCCGAACGATTTCAGCAGTTGCGGAGACCAGACGCTCAGCGTTGATCCCGCCGCAGAAGCACCCGCATAAATCAGCGCCATCACCCAGATATGCTTGTGACGCAGTAACTGCCATAGCGAGATATGACCAATCGCTTTTTTCTTCTCGTTTTCTGCCTGAATAGTTGTACTCAGCCACGCTTTTTGTTCCTGATTTAACCAGCTGGCGTCAGTCGGACGATTACTGAGTAAAAAGAAGGCTGCAATCCCCAGAACCACCGCCGGAATACCTTCCAGGATGAATAACCAGTGCCAGCCACGCATGCCCAACCAGCCGTCGAGCGACAAAATCAGGCCGGAGATAGGCGACCCTATAAAGTTCGCTGCCGGGATTGCCACCATGAAGGTTGCAATCACACGCGCACGGTACTTGCCCGGGATCCAGTAAGTCAGATAAAGAATCACGCCAGGGAAAAAGCCTGCCTCGGCTGCACCCAGTAAAAAGCGCAGTACGTAGAGCGTATTGGCACTTTCAACAAAAGCAGTACAGACCGAAATAATGCCCCACGATACCATGATGCGAGAGATCCAAATCTTTGCGCCAATTTTCTGCATGGCGAGGTTACTGGGAACTTCAAACAGGAAGTAACCCACGAAAAACAGGCTGCTTGCAAAACCAAATACCGCTTTCGACAACCCTAAATCTTCGTTCATCTGTAATGAAGCCATTCCGATGTTGCCGCGGTCGATGATGGCAATCAGATAACAGACAATCAGAAAGGGCAAAATGCGCCAGACCACCTTCTTAACGGTCTGCTGCTCAATATCGGCAGAGAATGTCGTGATGTGCTGTTTCTCAGACATGATAATCCTCACAATTTTGTCATCGATTTAGGGCAGTGGAGAAACCGTGTTGTTGTACTATGTACAACAGAAATGTACGGAGTAAACTATTATCACGATAAAATCTTACCTCTGCCTGCCGATGTAATCAGGTTGTGTTAGTTGTCACAAAAAGTATTCATCTGTTTTCGTTTATGTGATGGGCATGTCGTTAACGGGTCGGATTCAGCGATCTTTCTCCGAGGTACCAATCAGAGAACAGGTATGGAGGAGAAAAAATAGGGTGTTTTGAGGTTCAGTGGCTAATGATTGCAACACGTGCGACGACCAAAGTTTTTGTCACTGATTCCCCGGACCGAAAACGGCGAGTTTTGCCCCAGGATATTCGATAACGTAATGACTCGCGGTGTAGCGATGGAAACCACAGGGGTCATTATGAAATACAAAATCTCCGGCCTGAAAGCCGAGCCGCTTGCTCATCTTTTTGAACAAAACGAAAGCTATCTGAAAAATCATAATGCTATACGACAAACGGTAGAGTGCTATCCGGGTTATCCTGACCGTATCTCATTGTGTGATATCCCCGTCGGTGAAACCGCTCTGCTGATCAATCACATCTATCAGCCTGCAGACTCCCCCTTTTTTGGCACTCATGCGATTTATGTCTGGGAGGGATGCACCCGACAAGGCATTTACCTGAATGCCTTACCCGAAGTGATGCAAAGCAGAATTCTGTCACTGCGGGCCTTTAACAAGGAACATTTTTTAATAGTGGCAGACATAGCTGAAGGGAAACTTGCTGAAAACCTCATAGGCCTTTTGTTTAGCGATTCACAGGTGAGTTATATCCAGATACATAATGCGAAACAAGGATGCTATTTATGTTGTGCTGAGCGTTGTGAATGACGAGTCAACTCAGATGCATCTGATGTGTTGCAGAATCCTCTTCTGGCCCTGAGGTGCTGGCTTTTACAAAGTCTTTATCACCATGCCGACTGCGGCCAGCATCATAATGAATCCGGCTGCACGGAAAATGCGTCGTTGCGCTTTTTCACTGGTGAGAAGGTGGCGTATTCTGAGCGCAGCAAGTATAAAAACCGCGCCTACACCCAAAAGGACAATCACGGTTAGCGGTACCAGAATTCCTCCCCACATCTTCAATGATGCATTATCCAGAGAGATTACCAGAGGCAATATTGCCAGATAAAAAGCGATGGTTTTAGGATTTCCCAGCGTGATGGTCAGCCCTGAAAACCAGGCTGAAGCCAGTTCTCGTTTTGTCGCTTTCCGGGCAATGTTTATAGTCTGAGGCTGGTGACACCAGAATTTCCATGCCAGCATACATAGATAGAGTGATGCAGCCCAGTTAATCAGAGCGAAGAGAGAAGTATAGGTATGAGCGATCACCGCCAGCCCAAATACCGCTATAGATAAATAGATTAAGTCTCCGAGAATAAGGCCGGCCAGCATCGTAAAGCCCGTCACCGCCCCACCACTTACACTGCGAGCGACTAATGCAGTCATACCCGGACCCGGAATTACGGCAGCTAAACCGAGCGCAGCCGTATAAGCTATTATCTGAGCGGCATCTGACATGATGATTCCTTTTAGTATCTAATTTCAGGAAGATCGGTTTGATATAATGTCTTAAACATATCTGGCCTGAGTGAAAACGGAGTAACTCAGGCAGTAATAGCCTTAGTTGTTTTTAATCCTTTTTTGCCCGTGGTGCGCGTATCTGGCTCCATTATTAAGCTTGCCTGTTTTAATGATATTAACTGCCATGCACCGTCCGTTATTTTATCGATGTAACACTGCGGGATGCACATGACTCAATCTGCATGGGTGCCTGAGAAATATGGCGTATCCCATGCGCCATTTAAAATAAAAATTCCAAAACAGATTAAATGCAGATTCATACTCCCCCCAAAACTGTGTGTAATAACTGTTTAGATAGTGAATTTATTATGCAGAAATGATGCGGAAAATTGTTACCTATATCATTTACTAAATGCCGCTTTTAAGGTAAAAACAACCCTTTAATGCTTATGAAAAGAAAGGAATTTCCTCATATGGCCCTTAGCCTGACAGATATGAAAATCCTTAAAATTTTACAGGATGATGCTCGCGTCACTAACCAGGTACTGGCAGAGAAAATAAACCTGTCAGCTTCTCCCTGCTGGCGCAAGGTCCGCAAGCTCGAAGAAGATGAAGTTATTCAGGGCTACCGTGCGGTTCTTGATCGCAAAAAAATTGGTCTGGGTGTGATGGTTTTCATTCGGGTCGTCATTGACAGTCATAGTGAGGCGGAGGCCAGAAAATTTGAAGAAGAAGTGACCGCGCTGGAGGATGTGGTTGCCTGTTATAGCATCGGAGGGGATGCCGACTTTCTGCTACAGGTTGTAGCATCAGATCTGGACTCTTATGCTGATTTTGCCATGTCAG
Organism: Pantoea alfalfae; assembly: GCF_019880205.1. NCBI lineage: Bacteria > Pseudomonadati > Pseudomonadota > Gammaproteobacteria > Enterobacterales > Erwiniaceae > Pantoea > Pantoea alfalfae. The sequence goes on along the minus strand of NZ_CP082293.1, from coordinate 208,417 downwards.
TGGTACGCAGATTGCCAGGCATCAAAGAAATGCAGAGCATGTTTGTGCTTAAAGAAATCAAACCACTCGTCACTTATCCGATTAAGAAAACCCCTGAATAAATATCATTTCAGGATTTTCGCAAAGCACACCGCCTCTTTGCGATTAATGTAGGGTCCATAATTATCAATCCGTTCATAACCCTTTCTCAGATAAAAATTTACAGCCTTATGGTTAACAGAACGCGTTTCAAGCCAGATTTGGCTATAACCCACACTAAGGGCAGCGTTTTCCAGGAAAGTGAGCAAAGCACCACCAATAGCCGGGGAACTACGATCTGAGAACATCCTTTTAAGTTCGGCAATATGTCCGGTTAACGGTCTGATTGCACCACACCCTACTGCTCTGCCCTTGTCGTTTCTGGCAATTACCCAAAGCGATCTCATATCATTCAAAGAGTCCATGGTGAAGTTACTGTTGCCGCCATCACCAGTAATCGCCGCAAGCTTAGCTGACAGTTTACTTACCAGAAGTTGTGACTCTGCTGAGCGAGGATCTGCTTTTTCGACCGTTATCATGCTGATACCCTTTTTGATGATTACAGTCAGGATAAAAGGAGATGAACCCAAATGCATCCCGGTCATTTTCCGCCAATGCCGATACCGACCACAACATCAACCAACCCCGCACTTCGCATCTATAATTCAGTGTCCCAGGCCCATGCGCGCGATCCGGCCACCAGCTTTCTCATCGTATGGGTGTCTGAAAATCGTGGTGTCAGCGATACCTCGATTTTCAATGCCATGATGAAGCCCGCCGGATTTAACAAGCTCATCATTTACAGAATTAAGGAAGCCACATGATCTTATCACTCGAAAATCAGGTTGCACTGGTTACTGGCGCTAGCTCAGGTCTCGGCTATGCCTGCGCAGAAGCACTTGCCAAAGCAGGTGCTGGTGTGGTGGTTAACTACCATAGCCAGGCGGAACCTGCCGAAGAGCTGGTTGAAAAAATCCGTGCAGACGGTGGACGCGCCATTGCAGTAAAGGGAGACGTATCAAAAGAGGCTGATGTAGAAAATCTCTTTGCCCAGACGATTGCTGAATTCGGCAGGCTGGATATCCTGGTGGCTAACTCAGGGCTGCAGAAAGATGCGCCTTCCATTGAGATGTCGCTTGCAGACTGGAATACCGTTCTGGACGTGAACCTGACCGGGCAGTTCCTTTGCGCACGGGCTGCGCTGCGTCAGTTTCGTGACCAGGAGCACCGCCCGGAGATCAGTCGGGCTGTAGGTAAGATCATTCATATGAGCTCGGTTCATCAGCTCATTCCCTGGGCCGGACATGTTAATTACGCCGCCTCAAAAGGCGGGGTTGATTTGCTGATGAAAAGCCTGGCACAGGAAGTAGGCGAAGATCGCATACGCGTAAACTCAGTCGCACCCGGCGCTATCGCGACTGCCATTAACGAAGAAGCGACCCAGGGCGAAGCGGGTAAAGCGTTGTTAAAACTCATCCCTTATGGGCGTATCGGTGCGGCGGAAGATGTGGCGAATGCAGTGGTCTGGCTGGCCAGTGATCTTTCCGACTATGTTCATGGCACTACACTGTTTATCGATGGTGGGATGAGTCTTTATCCCGGATTTCGCGATAATGGTTAAGTGATGTGTCTGGAATGATATTAACTACCTGGCGGTAAGAGTGCTGCTCTTCCCGCCAGGTGCATTCAGCGATTGCTCGCGCCGCAAATATCGAACCAGACACTCAATCTCGTGATCCAACGCCGTTATCCGCACTGTGCTAATGTTGACGGACAACAGGTTCCGCTCTGAGGATTGCATCATGTCTCCCTTTTATCAACTCTCTGCCACCAGCCTGAATGGTCAGCCAATCCCGATGGCCGACTATGCTGGCAAGGTGGTTCTGGTGGTGAATACCGCCAGTCATTGTGGATTCACGCCACAATATGCAGGGCTTGAAACACTCTACAAAAAGTATGCCGCTCAGGGCCTGGTGATACTCGGTTTTCCCTGTAACCAGTTCGGTAAACAGGAACCGGGTAGTGCCGATGACATCGCGCAGACATGCCACATCAACTATGGTGTGAGTTTTCCTATGTCAGGAAAAGTAGACGTTAACGGCACCGGAACGCACCCGATTTTCCGTTACCTGAAAGAAGAATTACCCGGCGTGCTGGGTGGCCGTATTAAATGGAACTTCACTAAGTTCCTGATTGGGCGTGATGGCAAACCCATCAAACGATTTGCCCCGACCACTACGCCGGAAAAAATGGAAGCTGCCATTCTGGCTGCACTTTAAGAGGGTGAGAGTGGGGATGGGCCATTAATGTAGAAGATGAAATTAACGATGTTCAGAGCCCGACATTTATTATTCTTTGTGCTCTTGTCAATTTGGAACTTATCTGCCGATATCAGCGAATACTTAGCCTTTACTCGCTTCGCAACCTGATACCTGCGAAAGCTTCAATGGGCAAAGTGATTTTGCTGATGGTCAGAATGGCGTCACAGGCACGATAACCCGTGACGCTCTCAAGGGTATTTTATGCAATCATCCCGCCATCAATCACCAGCTCGGTGCCACTGATATAGCTGCTTTCATCTGAAGCCAGGAACAGTGCCGCAGCCGCCACCTCCTCAGGATTTCCCAGCCGCTTTGCCGGGATCCGGGCGGTCAGCGTCTGCCTGACTTCATCGCTGGCCCGGTCAAACATCGGGGTATTGGTCGGACCAGGACTCAGCGTGTTGACCCTGATGCCGCGCGGTGCCAGCTCACTATTCCAGGTGCGGGCATAAGACCGTACCGCGGCCTTGCTGGCGGAATAGCTGCCATAACCGGGATTCGCTATCGCGCCCGCAACGGAACCCACCAGCACGACACTGCTGCCCTCGCCCATCAGCCGCACTGCGTGCTGCACCGTCAGCACCATGGCTCGCACATTCAGATTAAAAGCGCGATCGATGTGTTCTTCCGTGGTCTCTTCCAGGCTGGCCGGTTCTGACACACCTGAAGCGTTGACGAGGATATCAAGGCGACCCGCTCTGGTGCCCAGGGTTTCGAACAGACGCGCAAGGTCATTTGAGCGGGTGATATCGCCCTGGATGGCCTCGACCTGACCGCCGATCAGTGCGACTGCCTCAGCCAGCTGCGCTTCCCGTCGGCCGATGATAAAAACGCGTGCACCTTCCTCTGCAAAACGGCGAGCGACAGCAAGACCGATACCGCTATTACCCCCGGTGACAAGGGCGATTTTTCCACTCAGTTTCATCATTGCGACTCCGGATAGAGGTTAGACACCTGATGGTATATTTATTATATTTAGTGTCAATTACGCACCTGATGTACACCAGATATCCTAAAGGAAACCTCATGGCAACTGATATCACCCAGCTACTGGCCGAGATCAACAGCACGCGCCCTGTCCTGGAACAGGTAGCGAATAAGTGGTCGGTCTTAATCCTGACTGTATTATGCTCTCAGCCCTCACGTTTTAATGCCATCAAACGCAGGCTCGACCCCATCACCCATAAATCTCTGACAGAGGCCTTACGCCGGCTGGAACGCAACGGACTGGTAAGCCGCCGTGTGATTGCTTCATCGCCAGTGGCGGTCGAATATGCGATTACGCCGCTGGGCCGGACATTGCAGGATCCTTTCGTCGCGCTGGTGAACTGGGCAAAGCAACATGGAGGTGCCATGGAGCAGGCGCAGGTGGATTATGATGAAGGGCGGGATAGCGAAGAATCTGCATGAACTTAGCCTGAGCGACGTTCCTGCATGTTGATAGCGTAGGGTGATGCGCAGATAAGTGCAGGATAACCACTTAAGGAGTGGAAGCGGAGACGCGCCATCATATACAACGGCTACTCCGCTGCTGGCTCAAAAAACTGATAAGAACCATCACGTCGTGCTTTAGCCTGATACATCGCCTTATCTGCATTCTCGAATAACATTTTAGCTGTTGCTGTCCCGAAGCGGGCAAGGCTGATACCAATCGCTGCGCCGATGCGTACATCCATGCTATTGATGGCGAAAGGTGCATGCAGACTGTCAATAATCCGCAGGGCAATAGCTGACGCGGCCTCGTGATTGCTGCATTTAGCAGCCACAACAAACTCATCACCACCCAGTCGGGCAACGGAGTCGCCCGGACGCATACAGTGCTGCAACCGTTCACTGACCTGCTGCAGCAGGGCATCGCCTGTTGCATGACCCATCAGATCGTTCACCGCCTTGAAGCCATTCAAATCGATAAACATCACTGTGGTGTAGGCCTGATCGTCTGCCTGCGCCAGCATGAATCCCACCTTCTCGTTAATCCAGGCACGATTGTGCAGCCCGGTCAGCGTGTCCAGGGTTGCCAGCCTCTCAAGATTACGCATCCGTTCTTTGTCCCGCGTGATGTCGCGCGACACCAGCACGGCACCAATATTTTTTCCTGAACTGGGATTGATGACGCCACAGGCTTTGGTACCCAGTGAGATGTAATGGCCGTCGCGATGCAGTTTACGCACCTCAACGACATCCGGCAGTACCCCGCCGCTGAAGATGCATCCCAGCGCTTCGGTAGCTAACTCGCGGTCATCGGGGTGCAGGAAATCCACGACCAGTTGCCCCACAACCTCTTCGGTTGTCCAGCCTATGATTTCGCTGTAAGAGGGAGAAATTGATACGTATCTGCCCTCCGCGTCGCAATGGGCGATCAGATCGGTACTGTTTTCAATCAGAAGACGATATTCCGCCGCCGTGCGCAGTGCATCTTCCAGCGCTTTACGCTGCCCGGTCACATCCAGAATAAAGCCGTTGTATTGCAGATGGGAGGTGCCAGGCTGGCAATCCGGCAGGCCGGAAACAAGAACCCGACGCGTCCTGCCATCCAGACAATGAATCGGCACTTCAATATGGAAAGGCCTCAGCAATTCCAGGGCTGCAGTCAGTTGCAGTGCGATCTTTGCATCGTCGTCAGCCTGCGCCAGTCTCAGCCATGAACTCAGCGTCACGCCTTTAAGCTCAGGTATCAGACCCGCAGGACTTTCCTGACTGGCGATGCAGATCCCCTGAGCATCCGTAGACCAAACAGCGGTAAAAGAAGGTTTGATCATTGGATTCATGGTGGCCGACTCCGACGTTGCTGACGATGTTAAATAAGTTCAATACACGTCGCTACAGACCTGATTATAACCGTTAATGCCTGCCTGTAGCTGAGGGAGGCTATGGATAAGGGTTCAGTATTGCGGGCCGTGATAAATGCTGGTGGAAACTGAGGCCTTACCGGCAGCAGTTTCTGAGGTGCCTTCTCCTGTGGCATTACGTAAAGCTGTCAGGTTGCAGTGTCAGAAGTATGAGTCTGTGTATATCGGCTCATCGGGACATAATCTTTAATCACGGCTTGTTGTCTGATGGCTGTGAACCCTGGAACCGGCAGAACATTGTTCCGACAGTAAATCCCTGCGGGTTTTGGGGCGTCACTCAGTCATGTCATTCCGGCTGGCTGAATGGCGGAGGGACTGATAGCCAGACTGACAAAGACTAAGCTGCTGACAATTAATTGCGCTTCACAATTTGTTAATTTTTTTACTCGCAGATAATGTGCTGTCAGAAAGAGCCATCTGAGCCATTCTGAAAAGCCCTTCAGGGCAGTGAGGATTTAACACCCCGCAAGACGTATAAAAAATCTTTTAATACAGAATCATAATAGCACCTGGCCTTTAAAAACTGCTTATCGTGGCGCATTTCCATCCTCAAGGCAGCAGTAAAAAGCCGGTCGAAAATTTCTCTCACCTCTTGTGCAGCTTAATCTTTCCTTAAGATTAATCCTATAACATCTCCGCTGTATTAGCCCATGCAGGGCTTATCCGGAGAATCACCCTATGCAAAATAACAACACAGCTTCTCACGCTCTGAGTAAAGTTCCGGCCGTTACCGCGGCTTTCTGGTTGACTAAAATCGCTGCAACCACCCTGGGTGAAACCGGCGGCGATGCGGTGACGATGTCGATGAATCTCGGTTACCTGACCGGAACACTGATTTTCGCCATCATCTTTCTGGTCGCTGTCGTAGTGCAGATCAATCGCACCAGCTTCAACAAATGGATCTACTGGTTCACCGTCGTGGCGACGACCACTGTCGGTACAACGATGGCGGACTTTGCCGATCGCTCACTGAACATGGGTTATCTGGGCGGTACGCTGCTGCTGAGCACTCTGCTGATCCTCTCTCTTTTTCTCTGGAAAATGACCTGTGGAACGGTCGCAGTGAGTTCGGTAAACAACGCTGTTACTGAGAGTTTTTACTGGGTCACCATTATGTTTTCTCAGACACTGGGAACAGCATTGGGTGACTGGACGGCAGACAGCGAAGGGCTGGGTTACGATGGCGGGATCCTGCTGTTTGTTGGCGCGCTGGCGATCATCTGGGCGGCAAGTCGCTTTACTTCCCTTTCACGCACCGCGCTGTTCTGGGCAGCCTTTATCCTGACCCGGCCACTGGGTGCCGTTGTCGGTGACTTCCTGGACAAACCCCTTGCTTCAGGCGGACTGGCGCTGAGTCGCTATGGCGCCTCGCTGACGCTGGCACTGATCATCATCGCTTTTCTGGTGGTGCTGCCACAGCGCGCGGCAATGAAGACCGCCCCCGCGAATTAAAAAGCACGACCGGAAGAATTAAAGGTAACGCTTCTTTTTAAACCTGGTCAGGGCCGCCAGTGATGGCGGCTATTTTTTATCTGATCTGTCGTCGTCCGTGCAGGTTGTTAAATCAGGCTGGCCGCTCCAGCGAGACGATAAGCCCTTCATGCGCAGCAGAGAGGACGGGCAGACTTTCTACTGGCTCCTGCATTTTCACCCGAAATGCTGTATTGCTGGCATCAAGAAAAACGGTTCTCAGATGCCGGTTGCAGATAAACCAGATTTCGTCACGGTCATTTGAAAGAATGTAGTAAGCATCTGAGGTTTCAGAGGGGTTAAAGCAGCCCAGTGCGCGATAAGCGGTCTGCGGGGTAAAGCCACTGGAAAGCGGCAGCGGCCTGGGGCCATGCGCTAACTCTTCGATCCTGAGGTAAAGTCCCTGTTCAAGCCACAGCATAGTGTAACATCCTGGATGTAGAGGAATCGGGCTGAGCATGCCGGCTGGCTTACAGGTAGTAAGAATGCCCGTTTACCGACCAGCTCAGGCAATAGGTAATTTTTCTGACATTCAGAAACGTTATCCTGATCTGAGCATAGCAGCGAGGTGTTGTTATGCTTTTTTATCTTTGCCTGGCTCCCCGCTACTCAAGCCGGCTGGCAATCAGCCGCAGTTGTTCCGCAATCTGCTTTAAATCACGCTGCTGCTGTCCGGCGATACCGGTCGAGCTGCGCACCACCAGCTTTGCCGGCAGAATCGAGGAGGAACGCTGCTCGTCCTGCTCACTGGCCAGCAACAGACGGGCAACCGCCTCTTTGCCCTGCAAATCGAGATCCAGCGACACCGTGGTCAGCGACGGATGGAAAAAGGCACTTTCATAAGTGTCATCGTAGCCAATCACCGAAATCTGCCCAGGCACGGCCACACCACGCTGATGCAGCGCACTCAGCACACCCAGCGCCATCTGATCGTTGCCCACCAGCAGTGCACTGAACTCTGGCGCTTCACGCAGCAGTTGCAGCACGCCATTGTAACCACTCTGCGCATCCCAGTTACCGTGGCTGATGCTGACCGGCCTCAGACGGTAGCTTTCCAGCGTGTCGAGCCAGCTCTTTAACCGCAGATTGGCGGAGACCGACTGCTCAGGACCCGCCAGCAGGGCAAACTCGCGATGCCCCTGCTCATAGAGGTATTTGACGCTGGCGCGGGTGCCGTCAGCCGGGTTAAACGAAACGTTAAACACTGCGCTGTAGGGATCAACATCAAGGAACAGACAGAGAATATCGTCGTTCTCCTGCACGACCTGCTCAGCAGCGCTGCTCTCCAGCGGGACATTGATGATCACTTTATCCACCCGCTGAGATTTAAGTTCATTGATGCAATCCTGCAGACTTTGATTGACGTTCTCATCAATCATGGCGATCAGCACCTGGTAGTCCGCAGCATTCGCATAACGTTTAACCGCAGCGGCCACCTGTGAGGGCGCATGCAACGCCAGCGAAGTCGTTACCAGACCCAGAGTTGTACTCTGCTTGCCCACCAGCTGCTGAGCCAGGCGGTTGGGTACGTAGCGCAGGGTTTCAATTGCGTGTTCCACCTTGCGCCGCGTTGACTCCGAGACGTTTGCCGACTTATTCAGAACCCTTGATACCGTCTGATACGACACGCCAGCATGACGGGCGACATCCTCTAAGGTGGCATTTTTTGATTTCATAATTCGCATCCCTGATTACCGATGGCGGAATGTTATCACAGCCCTGATGTCAGCCAGACTACCGCAGTCACATTGCGCGAATAAAAAATAAAAGTAATACCTTCACATCGTAAAATTTGGTGATCTGATTCACTAATCGTTACAGATTCCGCCATTTTATTTGCAGTAAATCACACATTATCGCGATTTTATTTGTCACTCATCTGACAAAAAGCGTTTACTGCCGCTGTCATGTGAACGTATTACAAATAAAAACTGAGGATAACATGGAAACAAGGTTACGTACTGCTGCTGTGACGCTTGCTGCGGCCCTGACCTCCCCGACGCTCTATGCCGCCATCGACAACATCGATTTCCATGGCTATCTGCGTGGTGGCGTTGGCGTATCACAGGATGGCGGTATTGAAGAGTATCAAAAGAACAAGGTTGGCCGTCTCGGCAATGAAGCCGACACTTATGGCGAGGTTGAGCTGGGCAGCGAAGTCTACAAAAAGGATGACGTCAGTTTTTACGTCGACACCATGGTCAGTATGTTCTCCGACGGCTCAAACGATAACGAAACTACCTTCGGCGACGATGCGCAATTTGGCCTGCGTCAGCTCAACCTGCAGATCAAAGGACTGGTGCCGGGTGATAAAGATGCGGTGATCTGGGGCGGTAAACGCTACTACCAGCGTCACGATCTGCACATCATTGATACCAAGTACTGGAACATCTCGGGTTCAGGTGCCGGTATCGAAAACTACACGCTGGGTCCGGGCGCTATCTCCTTTGCCTGGATTCGTGGCGATGCGAATGACGTGGATTACCGCGTCGATGGCGACAACGACGTCAACATTAACTACCTCGATCTTCGCTATGCCGGCTGGAAACCCTGGAACGGCGCCTGGACCGAATTTGGTATTGATTACGCCATGCCAAACACCACCAACAAACAGAAAGAATATGGTGGACTGTATGACGCAGATAACGGCGTCATGCTCACCAGTGAAATCAGTCAGGACATGTGGGGCGGCTACCAGAAGCTGGTGTTCCAGTACGCCAACAAAGGTCTGGCGCAGAACATGATTTCGCAGGGCGGCGGCTGGTATGACATGTGGAATGATACTCAAAACGCCACCGGCTACCGCGTGATTAACACCGGTCTGCTCCCGATCACCGACAAGTTCTCACTGAATCAGGTCTTTACCTGGGGATCGGCGGACGATGTCACCGCACAGAGCCGCAAAAGTACCCTGCTGTCGCTGGTGGGGCGTGGTCAGTATCAGTTTACGCAGTATGTCCGCGGCATCGGTGAAGTCGGTAGCTTCTGGCAGAAAGATGAAAACAAAGTGGGCAGCGATTATAAAGCGGCAGGACAGAAATATACGCTGGCGCTGGGTCTGGCAGCCGGTCCCGAATTTATGTCTCGTCCGGAACTTCGACTGTTTGCCTCTTACCTGAATGACTCAGAGGATGGACACAGCTTCAAAGACAACACCAGTAATAACACCTGGAACTTCGGCGTACAGGTTGAAGCCTGGTGGTAACCGCGCAATCTCCTCATTGTGATCATTATTGAGCTCTTATGCAGGGGCTTATTTGGATAACCGGCGACGGTTATCCATTTTTTTATTCATATTTCTCGGGCGTCTGTTACTCCGGTTTAAAGAAACGTTCTTCCAGCAGCTGACGCAGCTGGTCGGACTGCTTACCAAAGATCGCATGCACCTCATGCCCCAGAATCACCACGCCAATCGCCCCCGCCTTCTGCAATCCCGCCGTATCCACCGCTTTCAGCGATGTCACCTTCACCCGCAGCCGGGTTAAACAGGCATCCACCTGCTGAATATTGTCACGTCCGCCAAAACAGTTGACCAGACGCTCCAGTAGCGCGCTGTCTACCTCAAGCTCTTCCACCGTCAGCGGCTGCCGACTGAAATATTGCTTAAACGATTTGAGACTCAACATGTGGTTCTCCTTCAGATAATAAAAAGGCGGGCAACTGCCCGCCACTCACGAGTGATAAACGAAAACGCGGGGCAGAATGCCTGGGGCTGCTCACAGAATATACACGCTTCCTGCGCCTATCCTGCAATCAGCCTCTTAAAACCTGCTCTATATCAACAGTTATATGCAGACCTTCCAACAGACAGCTCCCAATCCATAAGCGATGGGGGCATATGCCTGTAGCAAAGCATCACACCGCCCGGATAAAAACGCCGGAAGCGTTTTTGAACAACGCGATGCGTTGGCCCGCTAACGGGCGCACCTCAGGGATGAGATGCGTAATTGCCCCTGCTGAGCGGACATGGATGCCGTCTTTTGCGTCTTTACGGAAGGCATATGCCCCCTGAGCCAGTGCTCAGACTGCCAGCAATCGCCAATGAATTAACTCCTGAGCCTGTACTCCCCCCCTACTCCATTGGCCCACTCAGAACCCGACATCCCCATGGCCCAAGCGTCAGCAATTCCCCCACACCCGAGCCATCAATCAAATCACTCACCCCGACAGGCAACGAGACCTGCTGCGTCTGAACGGTAAAGTTCTGCACAAACAGAAATGCTTGTTCACCATCAGTTCGCCGCTGAACGACAACGCCTGGCGGCAGCTCAGTCGCCAGCGCACGCGGTAACCCAAGCTGCTTAATCAGCGCACCATAAAAATCCCGATGGAACGGCAGATCATTACGTGACGCAATATACCAGGCTTTACCCTGACCAATCCGATTCACCGTCACCGCCGGGGTTCCGGCATAAAAATCACTCTCGTAACTGGCCAGCGCCGTGGCCCCTTCGAGATGAATATGCTCGCAAAGCTCCCGCGCCTGATATGGCCCGCTCAGACCCAGCTCATTGCCACGCACCCCGCGCACGCCGTTAAACTCCTCATCGGTCAGACTATCGATCTCTTCTGACCAGATGCCGAGCAGCGGCCGCAACGGCCCAGGGAATCCTCCCGGATAACAGAGATCGCTCTCATTCACGATGCCGCTCCAGTAACTGGCCACGAAATGCCCGCCCCGCTCAACATGCTGCTCAACCCGCGCCGCAAAACCGTCGCGTACCATATACAGCATTGGCGCTATCACCAGATCGTAACCGCTGAGATCGCTGTCGCCGTTAATCACATCTACCGCAACACCCTGCTCCCAGAACGCGCGGTAGTGCTCGTTTACCGTACGCTCATAGTGCAGACCAAGATTGCGTGGGCCCTGCGCGTTATCCATTGCCCAGCGACTCTCCCAGTCGAAAATAATCGCGACGCGCGCCTCAACCCGACTGCCCATTACCGGCGTCATGGCCGCCAGCATCCGGCCCAGCTCACTCACTTCACGCCCTGTTCGCGTATCAATATGGCCGACATGATCAACCACCGCGCCGTGAAACTTCTCGACCGATCCCCGACTCTTGCGCCACTGAAAATATTGCACCGCGTCCGCACCATGCGCCACTGCCTGCAGCGAAGAGAGAATATGCATCCCCGGCTTCTTCAGTTTACTGGTCGGCTGCCAGTTCGTTGAGCCAGGCGTCGACTCCATCAATACAAACGGCTTGCCCTGCTTCAGGGTGCGCATCAAATCATGGTACATCGCGGTATAACAGGCGAGCGTGGTCTCATCCTTCTCGTTATGCCACATCGGGTAGCTATCCCAGGAGATAAAATCGAGCGCCGGTGCAAGCTTCCAGTAATCGTAGTCGTAGAAATATTCCATGAAATTAGTGGTCGCGGGCAGATCGGGATTGGCCTGCTTCAGCGGTTTAATCTCCTCCCGACAGAAGTCAGTCACCTGATCGGTCATAAATCGCCGCCAGTCCAGATTCAGACCATGAATCGACATCTCGCCCTGCGGCGCAGGCGACACAATCTGTGACCAGTCTGTGTAGGTATGACTCCAGAAGTCACTCCACCAGGCGAGATTCAGCTTCTCCAGCGTCTCATAACGACGCTGCAGCCAGCCGCGAAAGGCCTGCTGACAGCGATCGCAATGACACTCGCCCCCATACTCATTAGAGATATGCCAGCCGACCACCGCCGGATGATGCGCGTAACGCGCGGCCAGGCGGCTATTCATCGCCTGCACTTTCTGGCGATAAACCGGCGAGGTCATACAGTGGTTATGACGGCCACCGTGCAGGGCAGGTACACGATCGCGCCCCACGCGCAACACCTCAGGATACGCCTGCGACATCCAGGCCGGCCTGGCCCCGCTCGGTGTGGCGAGAAACACGGAAATCCCCTGCAGCCAGAGCGTATCGATCACCTCATCCAGCCAGCCAAACTCATAGCGCCCCTCTTCCGGCTCCAGCTTCGCCCAGCTGAAAATACCCACCGACATCACGTTGCAGTTCGCCTGCTTCATCATCGCGACGTCGTCATCAATAATGCCCGGCTGGTGCGCCCACTGTTCCGGATTGTAGTCAGCACCATGCAGCAGCCGGTTAACCCGGGCGCTCAGCGGGGGAAATTTATTCATACCTGGTCCTCAGAGGAAGAGATCAGCGTTAGTGCTGATAGTTAATGAAAAACCTGTAGCGAAGGCAGCGCCTTGCCGTGACAGTCAAACAGCGCCTGGTTCTCGCGGGCGTTACCCTGTTTCCATTCGTCGTGGATATATTTCATGCCGGCGGGCGTAGCCCAGGTATTGCCGGGCGCGGGGATCCACGCCGGTTCCCAGTAGACCACACCCTTGCCGCGATGGTCCGGCACTGCCAGCACCGCTTTAATCAGGTCATGCAGATAGGCCGCCTGCCCCGCGACCGTGCCGGGATAGCCGCCTGCCTGCTCCTCTTTTGCCTGGAAACTGTTCTCAGCGTTGTCGCAGTTTTCCAGCGTGTAGCCATAGGCGGCTTCCACCACCATCACGTCTTTGTCATAGCGCCGGGAGATATCATCCATGTTGGCTTTCAGAGCGCTAATCGGGCCGTTCCAGTAGGTGTACATCGACAGACCGATCACATCGAACGGCACATCACGCTTAACGATTTCATCGAACCACCAGCGGAAGGTATCGTTTTTAGTACCCTCGGCCAGATGCAGCATGATCTTCACCTGATGCGGATCGCTGAGGTTCTCGCGCACCCCGCTGATCCCGGCTTTCAGCAGGCCGGCCAGCCGACCAAACTCGCCGCCGTTCTGGCCCCAGCTCTTGCCTTCCGGCCAGAGCATGCCGCCGTTAAGCTCGTTGCCAATCTGCACGATATCCGGCATGACGCCATCTGCTCTAAAGCGGGCGATGGTGTCGCGGGTGTAGTCATGCACCTGCGTTTCCAGCTGCGAAAAGGTCAGTGACTGCCAGGCTTTGGGCTTGAACTGCTTGCCCGGATCGGTCCAGAAGTCGCTGTAGTGAATATCCAGCAGCAGCTTCAGGCCCGCTGCTTTAACCCGCTTCGCCAGTGCCAGCGTAGTCGCCAGATCGTTGCCGCCACCACCGTAGGTGTGACCGCTGCCGTCAGTGGGATCGACCCACAACCGCAGCCGGATAGTGTTGATGCCGCTGGCTTTCAGAATGGCGATAGCATCCTGCTGCTGGTTGTCCGCGTTGTAGAATTTCGCGCCCTGCTTCTCCAGCTCTGCCAGTGAAGAGATGTCCGCACCTTTGATAAAATCGGCGGGCCACGGCCCGGCAGAGCCGATGGCAGGCTTATCGGCGGCGAGCAGCGGCGTCGCCCAGGCCAGCGCCAGGGCGAGAATCAATGTTTTGGGCGTCATGATTTATCCTTTAGTACTGCCTGAAGCCAGGCCAGAGACGAAGTATTTTTGCAGAGCCAGATAGAACACGGCTACCGGCACAGCGATCAGCACGGCTCCGGCCGCATAGGTGGTGTAACTGGCACCCATTTTTTGCGACACCAGATTGTAGAGTCCAATCGGCAGCGTGAACTGTTCCGGCGTGCGCAGAATGGTGCTGGAGAGAATGAAATCGCCCAGCGGCCCCGTGAACGAGAACAGCGCAACGACCGCCAGAATCGGCTTCGACAGCGGCATGATGATCTCAACAAAGATGCGGAAGTTGCCCGCGCCATCCATGCGCGCTGACTCATCGAGATCTTTGGGTATCGAATCGAGATAGCCCTTCATCAGATACGTGTTCATCGGGATCATCCCGCCAACGTAGATCAGCACCAGCGCCAGGTGGCTGTTGATTAATCCCAGCAGCTGCGACAGGACGAAGATCGCGATCAGCGCTGAAAACTGCGGGATCATCTGCAGCAGCAGAAACAGCATCAGTCCATTCTGCCGTCCCTTAAACCGAAAACGGGAAAAGGCGTAAGCGGTACAGCTGACGCTGATTAATGTCAGCACCATGGTCAGGAAACTGATTTTCATCGAATTCCAGTACCAGGTCAGGTAAGGCACCGTGCCGTTAAACAGGTCGCGATAATGCTGAAGCGATGCATTCTCCGGAATGATCGAACTGCTGAGCAGGCTGTTACCTGCATTCAGTGATGCTCCTACCGTCCAGACCAGCGGATAGATAATGATGGCCGAGACGGCCAGCACCACCAGCCAGGTCAGCGACAGGCGTATCCACCTTTCGCGTTTAATACTGCCGGACTTCGCCATAACTGCTCCCTTACGCCATCTCATCTTGTTTAAACGACCGGGTCGCGCGGAACTGCCACAGCGCCAGACCTACCACGAAAATCGACAGCAGAATGGTAATCGTGGCGGCGATAGCATATTGCGACGACGACATGGTGAGCTTGTAGATCCACGACACCAGAATATCGGTGCCTCCGGCATTCGACCCCGCCACCGCCGGACCGCCGTTGTTAAACAGATAGATGATGTTGAAATTATTAAAGTTGAAGGTGTATTGCGTGATGATGATCGGCGCAATGGCGTAGAGCACCAGCGGCAGCGTGATGGTTTTCAGCCGCGTCCAGGCGCTGGCACCGTCCATGATCGCCGCCTCATAGAGATCGTCCGGGATCGCCTGCAGCACCCCGGTGGTCATCGCAAACACAAACGGGAAGCCGAGCCAGGTCTGCATCATAATCAGCGCGGTTTTGGTCCAGAACGGATCGGTCATCCAGGCTTTCGGTGCAATGCCAAAGAAGTCGAGAATCGCGTTGTTGATCACTCCAAAACTGTCGTTGAACATCCCGGCGAAGACCAGAATGGTGACAAAACCCGGCACTGCCCACGGCAGGATAAAGATGGTGCGGATCAGCGGCTTAAAGCGCAGGTCCTTCTGATTGACCAGAATCGCCAGCATCACGCCGACGGTACACTGCAGTGTGGTCGCCAGCAGCGTCCAGACCACCGTCCACTGCAGCACATCGAAGAAGGTGGAACGCCAGATCGACAGCGTAAAAATGTTGATGAAGTTTTTGAATCCTACCCAGTCCACCAGCTTCGCCGGCGGCGTGTGATAGAGGTTGTAGTTTGTGAAGGCGATGGCAAAACCAAAAAGAATCGGAAACACCACCACGAAAACCAGCAGAATAAACCCCGGCGAAATCATCAGGTAGGGGAAGCCGTCGCGCAGCAGCAGCTGATACTGCTGACGCACGCTGTTAAGGGGTTGCCCCCTGTCGCGCTTAACGCCATTGACCCAGGCATCGCGCACCGACAATCCCCAGACCGCCACGCCAAAGGCGGCGATCAGCACGCTGATAATTCCCTCCGCCAGCAGGAAAATGGAGTTATCGCGCGGCACCGATTCACCCAGCGTGTATAGCCCCCAGAATCCTTCTCGCAGAAAATCGTGGAAGACGCCGGTAAAACTGCTGAGCAGAATCAGAAAGCACAGGCCTTTCGCCCACTGGCGGTGATAAAACTGGCCGAAGCCAGGCAGCAGTGCCAGCAACGCACCGGTCGTCGCATGACGACGCGGACGCTTAGCGGTCACCAGATGTTCATCGGAAGATATAGCCACACTCTGATCCTTATCCTGTACGGTTATCCCGTGAACCAGCATTACTGGTTGCTGGCCTGCATCGCTTCAATCTGCATGGTGATCTGTTTCACCGCGTTATCCAGCGCCGCTTTTGGCTCCTGCTTGCCGGAAACGCTCAGCTCCAGCGCCGCATTGGCCGGGCCCCACACTTCCTGCATCTCCGGCACGCCCGGCATGGCTGAGGCTCGCGCCGCCTGCACCGCAACCGCGTTGGCTTTCTCATCATCTTTGATAATCGGATCGTTCATCAGCGCAGTAACCGGTGGGATCTCCTGAGTTTTCTGATAGCGCTCTTTCACATACTGCGGCTGGTTGATAAAGGTCAGGAACTTCTGCGCCAGCGCCTGATCTTTACTCCATGTCGACACCACATAGCCTTTCACGCCCAGGAAAGAGCTCATCGGTTTGCCGTTAGGCAGCAATGGCAGGGGTGCCACGCCGTAGTTGATCCCGGCAGCCTGATAAGGCTGGAACGCCCATGGCCCGTTGATTACCGCCGCCGCTTTCTTCTCGGTAAACAGCGAGTCGATGGCATTCAGGCCGTTGTCGCCCATGATGCCGCCAGGCAACAATCCTTCGCTGAAGAAGCGCCTGAGATAGGTCACCGCTTCCACGCTACCAGGGGTGTTCAGCCCGATATCGTTGGTGTTAATCACGCCTTTTGCGTCTTTACCAAAAATGTAAGACCCCGTTGGTGCCATCACGCCCCAGCTGTAGTAAATCTGGTCAAACTTCGCCAGCAGGCCATACTGTTTTGCCTCGCGCTGCTTCTGCGAGAACGCGCGATACTCATCCAGCGTTTTCAGCGGCGCGGGCAGCAGATCTTTGTTGTAGATCAGCACCAGGGTTTCAACCGCCTTAGGCACGCCGTAGACCACGTTATTCTGTGTGAACGCGGCCATTGCCGAAGGCGTATAAGCGCTCTGCTCTGCCGCATCGATTTTCAGCGGAGCCAGCAAGCCCTGCACTACCGCGCTGCCGAGCTGGTCGTTAGGGATCACCAGCACATCCGGGCCAATTCCGGCCGGGCCATCCAGACGCAGCTTTTCAATCTGCTGCGCAAACGGCATCTCCTGCACTTTTACGTCAATGCCGAACTGTTTCTGAAAATCGGCGATCGCCGTTTTGATGCCGTCCGATTTCTTAATGTCTTCCCAGACGGTGAGTTGCTGAGCGGCCCAGACGGATTGATTAAGCATCAATGCTGAGAGGAGTAGCGTAACGCTGATTTTGATTTTCATTACCGGCCTCGTGTGAAGGTATGACATTTTTAGCTGCCATTTGCTGATGTTCTTTTTATAAACACATGCTGATTGTGCATATGAAGTATGAGTAACGTATCGCATTTGAGTCATACGCTACGCGGAACAGGTGCTGCGCTCCAGCCCGTTTGCACCAATGTGTGATCGGTATTACAGAAATCAAAAACAGCGATAGGGCGTGCCCGGACGGAACGTTATAGTCAATGCAGGCACCATCAGGCCTGACGTGGAATCTGACCCACTGTTATACGTCGTACATTTTAGCCACCAGACTCTTTGCCATGAGGTTCAGCATGTCCAGCATCAGATTGAGAAATGTCACCAAACGCTTTGGTAAAACAGAAACGCTAAAAAATATCGCACTCGATATTGAAGCTGGTGAGTTTGCAGTATTCGTCGGTCCATCAGGCTGCGGAAAATCCACGCTGCTGAGGCTGATTGCCGGACTGGAAGAGATCAGTGACGGTGAGATTCTGATTGGCGATGAGGTGATGAATGATGTCGCACCTTCGCATCGTGGGGTCGCGATGGTGTTTCAGTCTTACGCGCTCTATCCCCATATGACGGTAGCGGAGAATATCGGTTACGGCCTGAAGGTCAACGGGCTGCCAAAAGCGCAGATTCAGCATCAGGTTGAAATGGTGGCGAAGACGCTGCAGCTGGGGCAACTACTGGATCGTAAACCTAAGCAGCTTTCCGGCGGACAGCGTCAGCGTGTCGCCATTGGTCGCGCGATTGTGCGTAATCCCCGGGTGTTTATGTTTGATGAGCCACTGTCGAACCTGGATGCAGAGCTGCGTGTCGATATGCGGCTGCACATCGCTAAGCTTCATCAGGAGCTGAAAACCACCATGGTTTATGTGACGCACGATCAGACGGAGGCGATGACGCTGGCCGATAAGATTGTGGTGATGAACTACGGCAAGGTGGAACAGGTCGGTTCGCCGATGGAACTCTACTACAACCCGATCAACCGCTTCGTTGCGGGTTTTATCGGCTCGCCGAAGATGAACTTCCTGCCCGCGCGTGTAGAGCAGTGTGGCCCTGGCGGGCTGGTCGCCCTGATCAATGACGGCGAACACCGGCTGCAACTCCCCTCACCCATCCGCCAGCTGCAGTCAGGAGATGAGATCACCCTGGGTATCCGGCCGGAACAGTTGCAGATCAACGGCGATGCGCCTCTGAATATCGACTTCCACTGCGAGGTTGTGGAACGGCTCGGCAATAATACCTATCTGTTTGGTCAGAGCCACGGCCACGACGGCTTTAAGATGCTGCTGCCGGGCGATGTGCATTTCCGCCCTTATCAGACGCTGCGTCCCAGCTTCCATCCGCACCACTGCATGGTGTTTGATGCCGACGGCGCACGTATCAGCGCAGATATTGCGATGCCGCAGGTGCGTGCGGCCTGAGGTTTTATAAATCTGGCAGGCTGGATATGACATCGACAGCCTGCCCCTGGCAAACATAGGTCTGGTCTGCCGTTTCCTGCAAGATTATCCCGTTCACGCCAGCCTGCGGGTAGCTGGCTGGTATTACTGATGGCCAAAGCAAACACTGACATCCGGCTTTACCGGTTAACGGAGCAGACCTTTATTAAACGGAACCCTCTTTTTCAATGACCAACACGCGGGCGACACCTTGCGGACGCGCAATATGTTCTGTCCCTTCGCTGGCATAAAAAATATCACCTGTGTTGAGTATCCTGCTTTTGATATCACCGTTTTCTTTGTATTGCATCTCAACACACCCATCCATGACAGCAAAAACCTCCTGTCCGTCATTGATGTGCCATTTATAGGGCTGATCGGTCCAGTGAAGTTTCACGCTGATATTATCGAAGCTGGCAATGTGTTGAGCATCCCAGGCTTTAGAGCCGGTAAATGCTTTACTGCGATAAAAGTTCATCTTTTCTCCCTCAGTAGACGTGATTTAACGTCATGAATAGCTGAGAGCGTTGATGGGTTCCATACGCTGCCCGTATGTTGTCCTGATTTGTCCCTACGTTGTCCGTTTGAGGGTAAAGCCGGGATGCAGGATCAGAGAACGAGGCCGGGAAATCGAATGCGCTTAGAATCAGGGTGTTTCAAAGTCAGAACCCTGTTCTTTATCAGATGACTGCCCGATGGTCTCTGTGCGTGGCTAACGCTCTCTTACGGCATATCTCAGGCCCGGGAAGGAGCCGATGTCCGCTCAGTGCCAAAGGCGGACGTTTTTCCGGTCTGTTACAGCTGATTCAGACATCATGACACAACCTGCGGTAATTATCGGGTTCAATCCCGTAACGCTTCATTTTGTTATACAGCGCACCGCGTGAAAGATTCAGCGCGATGGCAACCTGACGCATATTGCCCTTTTTTTCCATCAGACAGAGTTCTATTAGCGTCTTCTCGCCATCCTTCAGACTAAAACTTTTCACGCTCTCGCCTGGTATATCGGAAATGGCACAGGCGGACAGACGAAGCTCCTCAGGTAGATCTTTATCACTGATATCGTCCGTTTCGGTCAGGTTGATGGTTCGTTCAACAATATTTTCCAGTTCACGCACATTTCCGGGCCAGTCATAGTTTTCCATCATCTGCAGCGCCGAACCGGAAAGTAATGCGCGTTCACGATTGAGTGCGCGGCATATTTTTTCGCAGAACCAGTCAGCCAGCTCTTTAATATCTTCTTTTCTGACCCGCAAAGGTGGAATGGGCAGACTGATCACGTTCAGGCGAAAATAGAGATCACGACGGAATGAGCCATTATCAATATCTCTTTTCAGATCGCGATTGGTTGCAGCAACAATACGCACATTGACTTTTAGTGGTTGCTTCCCGCCGATGCGCGTCACTTCACCTTCCTGCAGTACTCTCAACAAACTGGCTTGCGCATCGAGCGGCATATCACCGATTTCATCAAGGAACAGCGTTCCTCCATCTGCCAGTTCAAATTTACCCGCTGAGCCACCACGTCTTGAACCAGTGAACGCGCCATCCTCATAGCCAAACAGTTCGCTCAGCACAAGATCACGAGGAATTGCGCCACAGTTAACAGCAAGGAACGGACCGGTATTGCGATTACTGCCATTATGGATGGACTGAGCAAATAGCTCCTTGCCGGTACCGCTTTCGCCTGTAAGCAGTACAGTACTATCACTGCGTCCAGCGTTACGTGCTTTATTACGCGTATCCTGCATTATGCGTGACTGGCCGAGAATCATGTCAAAGGTATAGCTGGCACTACTGCCAATAACACGACGCGTCATATCACGTATACGGCGGTTATCACGCATAGAAATGACGCGGCCACCTTCAGGTGTGATAACAACGGAAATCACACATGTGATACGCGAAACAGGGCCAGGAGAAAGAGTAATGTTGCGATCTTTACAGGCTGGCAGCGCTCTGAATGAACAATCATCCGGCATGAATACTTCATCAGCATCACGGAAGCGGACATCTTCCTGTATACCTAATATCTGGCGGGCATAGCGGTTTAACTGCCGAATTGTGCCTCTCTCACTGACAACCAGAACGCCTTCATTCAGCGATTCCATTACTGATTCCTGCTCATTTACTAAATGACGCAAAATCAGCTGCTGTGAAATTGCCTCTGCAGCAGCCTGAACGGTTCCCAGAGTATGGTAGTGAAAATAGCCAGGATTGGCAGTTAATGTCAGCACGCCCAGCATAACGCCATTTTCATCCCGGATGGGAGCCGCAGCGCAGTGTTTGCCACGAATACGCAGCGCTTCTTTATAATTTTCTGCGCTCAGCATATAGACCAGTTTGTTCTCTTTAATGCAGCGACCGGTGCAGTTGGTACCGGATATTGCCTCGCTGAGAATACTGCCTACTGGCGTTAAATCCTGGCCACAATAGTGCATCGTTACACCATTAGCGTCAGTCAGATTGATGTGACCATCAGGATTATAGGCGAGCAGATTACGCATGATATCGCGCGCTATGGCGATTAATGCCGAGTTCCGTGTCATGACTCTGCGAAGTTCGTGCTCTGCGCATAACTGGTATTCGAAGCGATAGGCATCAATACCTTCTTCATGGCTACGTATCCATGATGCGTGAACAGCCGGGCGTAAGCCTTTCGGTACATTTCCCTGCTCGAAAGCTTTCCAGGCTATCCCCAGTTCTTCTATGTATTCGTCAAATTTCTGCGCATGGTTCAGCCTGGCGATCAGCTCCCATTCCTCGTCCCACGTTTTTTCGTTTTTATGGTTCATACGTTTCATTATCTAATATTTTGAATATGTCCATTCTATAGACATGTTATGGAGACATGTCCTTTTTATAAACACTTTGTGATCGTCATCTTTTTTTATTCCCATATAAAACAGCGATGTGTGAGTTGGCACATTCATTGCTAACCAGAAAGGTCTTACCTACAAATACAAATCATAAAAACCACCGTGGAGAAATATTGAAATGTCTACACGAAAGCATAATGTGCCTTACCTCATTTTCATCTGTGCCATCGCATCAGTCAGCGGGATCATTCTTGGCTATGACGCCTCTGTTATTTCAGGCGTTATCGAACCACTGACTGAACATTTATCGCTCACGCCTGCTGAAAGTGGATGGGCGGTTTCTAACGTTATTTTGGGATGTGTTATTGGTGCCTGGGGTGTCGGGCGCCTTACTGACCATATTGGCCGTAAAGCGACATTAATCATTACTGCAGTTCTGTTTGCCATTTCAGCAGTCGGCGCGGCTCTCGCCAATGACCTTACCTGGTTCGTTATCTATCGCATGATTGGCGGTCTGGCCGTGGGAATGGCCTCTGCCGTTACTCCACTCTACATCGCCGAGGTGTCTCCGAAAGATCTGCGTGGGCGCATGCTGGGTATGCAGCAGATGCTGATGGTGAGCGGCCAACTGGTGGTTTACGTGGTGAACTATCTGATTGCCAAAGGGGCGGCTCACGAATGGATTGTATCGATGGGCTGGCGCTGGATGCTGGCGTCAGCACTGGTTCCCTGCGTCCTGTTCCTGGTGATGGCCTTCTTTATGCCAGAATCGCCACGCTGGTATGCGATGCATAACAGAAAAGAGAAATCACTCAAGGTGCTGACCTCTCTTTCCAACGCAGCACATGCTGAACGCTTATACGCCGAGATCCGTAGTTCTATTGATGTTGATTCCGCCTCAACCAGTGCGCCATCGCAGCGCGGCATCCTTAAGGACAAAAAGGCATCTTATATTCTGTGGATCGGTTGTGCCGTTGCCGTGCTTCAGCAGGTTTCCGGCATCAATATCCTGATGTATTTCGCACCATCACTACTGCAGAACGTGACGGGTAATACACAGGACTCTCTGTTTCAAAGCATTTTTCTGGGTCTGGCTTTGTTAGCGGGTGTCAGTATTGCGTTGGTTGCGTTTGACCGCGTGGGCCGTATTCCGTTACTTCGCTGGGGTGCTTTAGGTTGCGCTGCCTTCCTGTTCTTCACTTCCTGGGCCTTCATGAACGAAGCCAAAGGTTACCTGCCGGTGGTTGGCTTAGTGGGATTTATCTTTGTATTCGGCTTGTCATGGAGCCTCGGTGCCTGGCTGCTGATATCAGAAATCTTCCCGAACCGTATGCGTGCTGTAGCGATGGGCTATGCCTTCTGTTCCCTGTGGATTTCAAACTTCATCGTTACTCAGAGCTTTCCAATGATGAACCGCAGTCCGGCACTGATGGAGCATTTCCACGGCGCCTTCCCGCTGCTGCTATGCGGCGGGTTCAGCGTCATCGCTTTCTGGTTCGTTGGCCGCTTCCTGCCTGAGACAAAAGGTGTATCGCTGGAGCACATCGAACCGCTGATGCTTTCTAAATCCCGTCGTTTTGGACATGAGCAGCAACCGCTCGTTACACCAGAATCGGTATCCCAAAAGTAAGCCTTAAATACCCTACATATTGAGGAGAGTCACATGTCTTTAAAAAATATTGTGCGCGTTGGTCTGATTGGCGCAGGTCGTATGGGCAGTTTTCATGGTGAAACGGTTGCTCAACGTATTCCAGGTGCCACTTTAGTAGCAGTTGCAGATCCTGTTCCAGGCGCCGCAGAGAAACTGGCCGCTAAACTGGGCGCACAAAAATCCTATACCGACCCGCAGGCAATGCTGAATGACCCTGACATCGACGCAGTCGTTATAGCATCGCCAGCGCGTACTCACGCTGAGCTGATTGTAGCAGCAGCAAAGGCGAGTAAAGGCGTTTTCTGTGAGAAGCCAATGGCTGTGACTCTGGAAGAGGCAGATAAGGCAATCAACGCCGCTGAAGAAGCCGGTGTTACGCTGCAGGTTGGCTTCAACCGTCGCTTCGTGAGCGGTTTTGCTGCTGCTTACGAAGAAATCAAAGCAGGTAAAATTGGTGTGCCGCAGCTGCTGCGTTCAACCACACGCGATCCAGGCCTGGGCGATCCTGCTCCAATCCCACACTGGACCATTTTCCTGGAAACCCTTATCCACGACTTCGACATCCTGCTTCACCTGAACCCGGGGGCGAAACCTACCCAGGTTTATGCCGTTGCCGATGCTTTAGTTCGTCCTGATTTTAAAGACCGTGGATTGCTGGACACCGCCGTAGTGAACATTCGTTTTGATAACGGCGCAATAGCTACTGCTGAAGCTAATTTCCAGGCAGTATATGGCTACGACGTGCGTGGTGAAGTGTTCGGCAGCAAAGGGATGCTGCAGGCTGGCAATATGAACGTGAACAACTGCGTGCGGTACACCGCTGAGGGTATCTCAATCGATACTGCACGCCGCGATACCGATCTGCTGCGTGATGCCTATGTAGCAGAGCTGACCGACTTCGTGCGTTGTGTTGCGACCGGTGAAACCCCGAAGGCAACGGGCGAAGATGCTCGCAACGCGTTGGAAATTGCGCTGGCATGTATTGCCTCTGTTCAGCAGTCTCAGCCGATCACTCTGTAAGGATTACTCATGTCTGACTATTCATTATCCGTATGCGCTGAAATGGTGTTCCTCGAACTGCCATTCATTGAGCGCGTGGAACGCATTCACGCCATGGGCTTCGGCGTGGAAATCTGGGACTGGACCCAGAAAGACATCGAAGCGCTGGTGAAAACCGGTGCCCGCATTACTTCAATGACCGGCTATATCTCAGGAAACCTGACCGACGACGAAGAGATTGCACAGCTGCTTTCCAGTGCCAGCGAGTCAATTGAGGTTGCCTGTCGTCTTGGCTGTCCGTCACTGAACCTGCACGGAACCGGTTTGAACAATATCGGCCTGCCTGTGAAACCAGTTGAAGTAGTAACCGGTGACATGTGGCTGAAGGCGAAGAAAACGCTGGATGCGCTTGCAAAACTGGGCGAGCAAGCCGGCAAGGTGTTCACTCTGGAGAACCTGAATACGGCCGTTGACCATCCGGGTACGCCTTTCGCCAAAGCAGACGATACGCTTGCGCTGGTTGCCGCAGTGAACAGCCCATACCTGAAGATGAACCTTGATATTTATCACGCGCAGATTGGTGAAGGAAACCTGATTGAGCTGATTCAGAAAAGCGAGAAGTACATTGGTGAAATCCAGGTCGCTGACGTGCCGGGCCGTAAGGAGCCGGGAACGGGCGAGATCAACTACAAAGCCGTTGCCCGGGCGCTGCAGGGCATCAACTACCACGGCGTGGTAGCACTGGAAGGTTGGGCATCAGGTGATTCTGTGGCGGCGCTGGACGCTTTCCGCGAAGCGTTCACCCTGTAATCCCTGCCCCCCCGAGCCTCGCAGGACCTGGTTAGCATCGCTTCGCAGCTCATCGGGAGCGGTGCTTTTTATTTTGAAGGATAGAAATATGAGCGTATCAACGCGTATTCTTGTTGGAGTGAGTCCACTGTCCTGGACCAATGATGTACTGGCAGATCTCGGCGGCGATATCCCGCTAGAAACCTGCCTGGAAGAAGCCGCAGCAGCTGGTTATGAAGGGATTGAGTTGGGGCGTAAATTCCCGGGAACAATTAATACACTCCAGCCGATTCTCTCCAACGCAAAGCTCAAGCTGGCATCCGGCTGGTTTAACGGATTTCTTGCTGAGCATAGCGTCGAGGAAGAGCTTGAAGCTGTTCACAATCACGCATTACTTCTCAAGTCTCTTGGGGCGAAAGTAATGGTTTATGGTGAGTGCGGTGTTATGCCAGGCAATTCTCCTCTGGATGAGCCATTATCGCTGTCTCCAGCTTTAGGGAGCATCAATCTTGAGCAGTATGCGCAGAAGGTAAATAGTCTGGCTGCGTCACTGTTGAAAACTTACGGCTTGCGTCTCGCTTACCATCATCATTTGATGATGATTGTAGAAACTAACGATGAGTTAAAAGCATTCCTGGAAGCGACTGATGATGTAGTGGGTATCGTGCTGGATTGTGGCCATGCGACAACTGCTGGCATAGACATTAGCTGGGTGCTGGAAAACTACGGCAACCGGGTGGCACATATCCATATGAAGGATGTGCGTGGAAATGTATTAAATAATGTGATCAACAATGATTGGAGCTTTAATAATGCTGTCAGAAACGGTCTGTTCACCATTCCTGGAGATGGCATCGTCGATTACACGCCAGTAATTAATTTTCTGAAACAATCAAATTATAGTGGTTGGATAATTATTGAGGCAGAACAAGACCCGGTAAAAGCACCGCCATTAGAGACGGTCAAAAAAGCGCGAGCATGGGTTAAAAATGAGATTGGAATCTGAGTCGCCGTTAAAAATTAGCCATCAGGTTACTATATAGGGTCATCTGGCGCTGATTAAGCGCCTTTTTTAATATGAAATAAACTGGCCATTATGCCTGGTGCTTACTCTAATAAACTAACCCTGGATGATTAGCATCGATCGTTGGATGAAAAAAGGATGGTGCCTGGCGACTGTTAATTACCCAAGCATTTATTAATACAATGCGTTATTTTAAAGCCACCAGAAGGCAGTGAGCATAATTTTTAGCTACCGTTTTCACTTAAAACGCATTTAAGACCCTATCGGACTGCTTTATGCTGAAAGTTAAACCGGAAATACAGGCTGGTGTATTCATCTTTCGTCAGCTTTATTCAGGCTTTCGGTGCAAAAGTTCGTAACCAGATACTCGGCGTACCGCTCCGGTGGACGACCGGTAATGGTTTCCACAGTGTTGCTGACCAGCGGCGATAAAGGGGCGCAGTGGTAACTTCCGATTTCATCTTTGTCATCGGTGTCTGTCTGAGCAGCTATTCAACATAGCTGTCAGGCGTAAGGTCTGGCACATCAGCCGCACAACCCCAGACCGAAGCAAAGTGAACAGCAATCTGATCGAGGGTCAGCCTCTCCGGGTACGGTTAGCGGGAATATACGCCCTCCGAACGCTTGAGCGAGCAGCAGTGCGGCTATATCCTCAGGTGTAATCGTCGCGATCGATATTCCCCGGAGGCAGACCATAATGTCTGCATCTCGCTCATATGGGACATCCATAATCAAATCTCCTGACACTATGAAGATTGAACATGACAATGTCCTCATGGAACAAAAGCCGTATCATGGGCCAGAAGCGGACATGGGTTATTTAATTACTGCACTGCTCATAAAATAATTCCCGCAACAGAATATATTCAATCCTTATGGACATCCTGACTGCAAAGGCGATTACGGCACACATCCAGAATTTCATCAGCCAGTGCTGAGTTATCAGGGCAGGCACGAGATAGAACCAGGGCACCAACAAGATGTGCAATATTATCAATCAGGTCAGCGCGCGTTACATTTTCATTCCCCAACACTGCGAGCTGACGTTCAATCCCGGCCGCAAATGCCGCCTTCATTGACTCAGACTGACGCGCAGTATCGGTGCCTAGTGCCGACATCACACACCCGTTCCCCATATCATCGCGGTGTTGTCGGGAGAGGTAGTATTCAATAAATTTTTCCCGGCTCACACCAACCGTACTTTCTGCCGATCGCGTAAAACCACATCTCATGGCCTCCGACATCAGGTCAGCCTTGGAACTAAAGTGTTTGTAGAACCCGCCGTGTGTTAATCCCGCCGCAGCCATCAGTTCCGCGACGCCCACGCCATCGTAACCGCGCTCACGAAAAAGTTCTGAGGCCGTTTCAACAATGCGTGTCCGGTTTTCCCGAACCTGCTCTTTCGACACTTTCATGGTTTCCTGCCCCTCTTAAAAATTGAGTTTAAGTATACATTGATGATGACCATAATCAAACGGGTTGACTTTATTGATTATGATCATCATCATTATATTGACACTACAACCCACCATTAACGGGCGAATAAGCATGACGAATCAGACATTATTTCAACCCTATGAACTTGGCTCACTAACACTGGCCAACCACATCGTGATGGCACCGCTGACACGTAATCGGGCCGGAGCGGGGCTGGTACCGGGCGAACTGGCGGCGACCTACTACGCCCAGCGTGCCACAGCAGGATTGCTGATCACTGAAGCGACACAGATCTCCGCACAGGCGCAGGGCTATCAGGATACGCCGGGGATCTACACACAGGCTCAGATCGATGGCTGGCGTAAGTGACTGACGCGGTGCATGCCAAAGGTGGGCGCATATTTGTACAGTTATGGCACGTAGGACGAATTTCGCATGTCGATTTACAGCCGGGTGGGGCTGCACCGGTCGCGCCGTCTGCGATGCCCGCCGGGACGAAAACCTTTGTGAATAACGGATTTGCTGACGTTTCCGAGCCACGTGCGCTGGAGTTGCAGGAAATACAGGGGATTATTGACGATTTCAGAAAGGCATCGGCCAATGCCATTGCCGCCGGATTTGACGGTGTAGAGATTCACGGCGCGAATGGTTATCTACTGGAACAGTTCCTTAAAGACGGCGCCAATCAGCGAACCGATGAGTACGGTGGCTCTATCGAGAACCGTGCGCGCCTGCTGCTGGAAGTTACAGCGGCTGTTAAAGATGAGATCGGTGCTGACCGCACCGGCGTGCGCATTTCACCAGTTTCCCATGCTAATGCCATTTCATGCAGTGATCCGCAGCCATTGTATGACTACGTCGCTGATGAACTTAATGCATCAGGCATCGTGTACCTCCATGTAGTTGAAGGTGAGACGGGCGGCCCGCGTGATGTTTCACTGTTTGATTACGACTCCCTGCGCCGGCGTTTTAAAAACACCTATATCGGCAACAATGGCTATGACCTGGAACTGGCGTCCACTCAGCTTGCGCAAGGCAAAGCCGATCTGTTCGCGTTCGGTCGCTTGTTCATCTCCAACCCGGATCTGGTCGAAAGGCTGAAGACGGGCGCGCCTCTGGCCTCACTCAATCCTGAAACCCTTTATGGCGGTGGCGCAGCGGGATATACCGATTACCCGTCGCTGACTGAGGCCAGCAAGTAAAGCCCTACATACATCGCACATTGCAGATTCTTTTTACACATTAATAAAGAAGATCAACTTATGACTAAAGCTTCAGTTCTCATCACAGGCGCATCCACGGGTATTGGTGCTGTTTACGCAGAACGGTTTGCCAGCCGGGGCCACGACCTGGTGCTGGTCGCGCGCGACAAAACGAAGTTAGAAACACTGGCCGCGCGTCTGCGACAGGAAAATGGCATTTCTGTCGACGTTCTGCCTGCCGACCTCACGCAAAGGCGTGATTTAGCCGCGGTCGAATCCCGTCTGCGTGAAGACACACGGATTGGCACCCTTATCAATAACGCGGGTATCGCGCAGTCTGGCAGTTTTACAGAGCAGACGCCTGATTCGATAGAAAGCCTTATCGCGCTTAACGTCACCGCCCTGACCAGACTGGCCAGTGCCGTGGTGCCACGCTTTGTGCAAACGGGCGAAGGATCGATCGTCAATATCAGTTCCATCGTCGGACTCGCCCCGGAATTTGCCATGACGGTTTACGGAGCAACCAAAGCCTTTGTGCTTTTCCTGTCTCAGGGAATGAATGTCGAGCTGTCATCTAAAGGCATTTATATCCAGGCGGTGCTTCCTGCCGGCACTTATACGGAAATCTGGGACCGCGCAGGTATCGACATCAGTAACTCGGCAAATTTCATGGAAGTGGGCGAGTTAGTGGATGCCGCATTGGTGGGCTTTGACCGCCGTGAACTCGTCACCATCCCGCCTTTACGTAATGCTGCCCACTGGGACACCCTTGATGCTTCGCGTCAGGCGCTGCTTACAGACATCAAACAGGATGAAGCCGCTGAACGTTATAAAACACGGTAATCAATGAGGTGCACTGTGCAGAACGGTCTTCCGGCTGTTCTGCGCAGCGGTAAATCCGACATAAATCTCTTACAGCCTGTCGTCTCATCCGCGATGAGAAACCTCAAACACATCATTAAGGTCTTATTCAGCATGATAAAAAAACGTGTTGCACTGGTTACCGGTGCGTCCTCGGGTATCGGCGAAGCGACTGCCCGTAAACTTTTAGCCGCTGGATTTACTGTATATGGCACAAGCCGGCGTGGTTCACAGGCGGGAAAACAATCGTTTCCGTTACTTACGCTGGATGTGACCGACGACGCCTCTGTCGGGGCCGCCATTGAGGAGTTACTGGGTCTGGAAGGGCGTATCGATGTTCTGGTGAACAATGCGGGCTTTGGGGTCGCTCCGGCGGCGGCGGAAGAAAGTTCTGTTGATCAGGCCAGGCACATTTTCGACACCAACTTTCTGGGCATCGTCAGGTTGAGCCGGGCAGTAATCCCTCATATGCGCCGTCAGGGCAGCGGGCGCATTATCAATATTGGTTCGATACTCGGCATCGTTCCGTTGCCGTATGTGGCACTTTATGCGGCCAGTAAGCATGCGGTCGAAGGGTATTCGGGTGCACTGGATCATGAACTGCGCACGCAGGGCATCAGAGTTTCTGTCATCGAACCGGCTTACATGAAAACACAGTTTGAAGCCAATAATATCGAGCCGGACGCCAGGCTTCAGGAGTATGACCAGATTCGGGCTAAGCTGACGAAAGTAGTGAACAAGGCAATGGCTGAGGCGGAAAGTCCAGAGGTGGTGGCTGACGTGGTGGTTAAAGCCGCACAGACTTCACGTCCAAAGATTCGCTATACGGCAGGAAAGCTGGCTGGTCAGTTGAATTTTATTCTCAGGTTCGCCCCTGCGTCATTCCTGGATAAGGTGGTGCGCAAAAGTCTTCAGCTTGATGCAAAACAATAAATGAAGAATAAGACGATGAAAGCATTTACGTTTAAACGCTACGGTAAATCCCCTGAGCTGGGATTTGAAAACATCGATTATCCAGCCCCTGCTGCTGATGAAATCCTGGTTAAAGTTTACGCCGTGGGTCTGAACCCGATTGATAACTTGATCCCAACCGGAATATTCAAGCCGGTTTTGCATTTCAAGCTCCCCGCCACATTGGGTAGCGACTTAGCTGGGGTTGTGATCGCAGCGGGGAGTCGCGTGACGCGTTTCAAGCCAGGCGACGAAATTTTCGCCAGCATTTTCGACACGGGAACGGGTTCTCTTGCTGAATTTGCTTTAGTGACTGAAAGCGCTGCGGCCATGAAACCCGTAAACCTGGATTTCGTCCAGGCGGCTTCGCTCCCGATGGTGAGCCTCACATCCTGGCAGGCGCTGACAGATCGAGCCGGGTTGCAGCCAGGCCAGAAGGTTTTCATCCCGGCAGGTTCCGGGGGGATTGGCAGTTTTGCTATCCAGCTGGCCAGACAATTTGGTGCAAAGGTGGGAACGACTACCAGTACAGACAATGTCGAATGGGTAAGTCATCTTGGCGCAGATGAAGTCGTTGATTATAAAAAACAAGATTTTGAAAAACAGTTGAGTGGCTACGATGTGGTTCTCGGCACTATCAGAGGCGACTCAATTGAAAAGTCTGCCCAAATTCTCAGGCCGGGCGGAAAGATTGTTTCTCTTGTCGGCCCGTTAGATACTGCGTTCGCCCGGACTCGGGGACTAAACTTTCTCCTGCGTTTTGTGTTCGGGCTGATGAGCCGCAGGATTTTGCGTCTTACCAGAAAGCGAGGCCTGACCTATTCATTTCTTTTTGTCCGGCCTGATGGCGATCAGCTTACTCAAATCTGTAAACTCGTAGAAACTGAACAAATCAAGCCTGTGATCGACAAGGTATTTACTTTCGCGGAAACAAAAGAAGCTCTTGCCTACCTTGGGCAGGGACATGCGAAAGGCAAAGTCGTCGTTAAGATACCGAGTGACAGCAACTGAGGTCTGCATCTGCTTAAGGAAAATCGCCAGAGTCTCTTGCTTCGGACAAGAAGCGCAGCATGTGCGCATTTCTCTCACAGCGTACCTTGCCACGCGCGCACATAGGTTCTGTGTCAGGGGCATCAAAAACGTGGCGCAGGGGCTGCTTTTGCTGGATGCGAATAGTGCGACGCGCAAGTCCATTCTGTGCCAGAAGCGGACATTGGTCAGTCGGCATTGAAGTAAATACCCCACATTGCCCAGCCCTCTGTCCGGGCTGGCAGTCGTGAATCATCGAGCACTTTAAAAACAGCGTCATCAAAGTCCATGGATCGCTGAAGGTCATTTGTACCAATCGTGATATACGTCAGCATTTGATTACAACCTCTCGCCGTTTGTCTGAACAGATATTATACCGTTCACAGCAGCAATGAAGATTTACCTGATGCGCTAATTTCCGTTTCAAATCATCGCACCGGCTATCAAAAGCACCATATCAATGGCTGCCGCTGGCATGCCTCTGTTAATCAATAAGCAACTTCGCTGACGGTTACGCTCTCCGCAGTGGAACAACGACCAAAGCCCGCTTCTAGATCAAAACAAACGTAACCGCTGGCACATTCTCCAGGCAGAAAAGCCCGCTGTGTGAACACAGCTATTCAGCCACATTTTTCCCTTTCCCAAACCTGAAAATATCCGCACCGAGGCGTCTTTTTAACATTCTGATACGTCTGTTCGATGGGAAAAATCACAGGAAATTTAAAAAACCGCCGGACTCTGCCGATAACCTCAGATATCGAAACTCTGTCCGCAGGAAAAACATTCATGTCACCATCCGACACCCATAGTAAGCAGCAGGAAATTAGCGAAATCACGGCGCGTGCTGGCTCCATCCTGCGGCAGCTTCGCGACAGTCTGCAACAGCTAGGGCTTGATAAAACCATTGCAGATGTGGCGGGAAGTATCCCCAATGCCCGTGAAAGACTGGGTTATGTGGTCACTATGACCCGTGAAGCCGCAGAGGGCGTCATCAACAGCGTGGAGATCACGCAGCCTCTGCAAACCGAACTGGGCGAAAAAGCGGAGAAGCTCACTCAACGCTGGGATGCCACTTCCGGGAATCCGTCGGACAAAGAACAGGATCAGGCATTAGCTGCTGATACTGTTGCCTTACTGGATGAGGTCCCCCGCATCACGGGTCTGACACAACAGCAGTTGCACGCGATTATGATGTCACAGGGCTTCCAGGATCTTACCGGACAGATAGTCCAGGCGATGATGGCCGTGCTGAATCAGGCTGAGCAGCAGCTGATACAGGTCATCCGTGATAACACTGGTTCACATGGCACGACCGAGCGCGCAGCGCCGTCTAAACCCGCTTCCTCATCAGAAACCCCTGCCAGCCAGGATGATGTAGACGACCTGCTGGCCAGTCTGGGAATGTAAGCAGATATAAAAAAGCAAGGCTGAGAACGCATGATTGAGAAGAGGAAGGTCGGCGGCAAGTCAATCTGACTGAAAGCCAAAAATCCTCTTCATGCTCAACACCCGCTTATCTGCCATAAAACCGGCAACAGTTTTCACCCGGAATGACCTTATGCCTGAGCGGCTTTATAACGTTTTTCCAGCTTGTTCAGAAATTTAAAGAGTACCTGATTCATTTCGCTGTAATCATGCGCCCGAAGTTTTTCCGGCGTGTCAACGAAGCGGTATTCTGCAGCACGGCTCAGATCTTTGTCAGGATGCGCGATCAGCAGCTCAACAACATCCGGCGTCAGTTCCATATGGCACTGGAACCCAAACACATGGTCGTAATATGAAACGATCTGGCGCGGGCAGCCTTCGCTGAAAGCAATCATTTTTGCTTCCGGAGTAAGACCCGGCATGCCGTTATGCCAGTGGCGACATCAAGCGATTTCGTAAAATGAGAGAACAACGCATCCCTTCTGCCCTCTTCAGTCAGGGTAATCGGAAATTTGCTAATCTCTTTTTCCGGGCTATGGGCGAACGGCGCATCGAGCGCTTCACCGGTCAACTGTGATCCCAGGCAGATACCAATCACAGCCTTACCGGTTTTAACAGCGGAGGCAATCAGCGCCTGCTCACCTTTTGAATCGAAGTGCGGGCACGCTTCAGATGTTGTGGCTGGATCTTGTGGACCGCCCATAATGATTAGAAAATCGATGCCCTGAGCGTTGGCTGACAACGCATCACCTGCGTATCAGTGTGAGTAAGTCACATCATGACCCTGATTTCTCGCCCATGTTTCTTATGCCCTGGTGCTTCGAAACGTTCATGTAAGTAAAGTGTACCCGCATTAAGACAGGCTCCTGTTATACCTGGGATAATCTGGCGATAAACATTCTCTATCCCGTGAACTCGCACGCCGGATGATTCCGATTTAAGTATCATAGTGGCAGGGTCTGAATCTGAAATGCCAGGTAGTATAGATAAAGCGCCGGGACATGAAGACTTTACTGGCTGGTCTGGCACGGCTATAAGCTATCAACGTGGATAAATCGATCCTCCCCAACATCATCTTGAGTGGCAATAACGCTATGCCGTCAGGAGGTCATGCTGGTTGAAACGGAAAACAACCGATGGGTTATCCCCCTTCAGCGTGCATTGTGGCTGCCTCCTCTGCAGATCCATAGTTACAATTTGCTGTCTCATACCGATCTGAGGGCTGTCTGTTTTAGTTGCAGCCTTTTCGCAGAATGCACCAATTTTACGAAGAGTGAACCGGTACACGTCATTACGGCGCTGCCCCTGGTGAAAGAACTGATAACAGGTCTGTTCAGTGAGAACGACAACAGACCGAGTCAGCGCAATATGGCCCTGTTGCTTCTGGAAATACTCAGCGAAACTCAACCATTAACTGCAGTACTTCCAATGCCAAATGATGAGCGATTATTCTCTGCTGTCAGGGAACTACTGGTTAACCAACGCTGAGAAGCATCGATGAGTTTTCTCGCTTTTATAGCGGCGATGTCAGAGCGTACCTTTTCGCGATTGTTTATTAAAGGTACGGGCTGTAGTTTCAACACCTGAAAGCAAAGAGCAATGATTTACGTTTCGCTGGATCAACTCGCGAATGGCATTCCAATCAAAAAGGCCGCTTATGAGCCTGGCATTTCATGTCCGGCGTCCTATAGCGCTGCTTTCCGTTCCATTCTGAGTTCAACACCGCGTGATTTTTTTCCTTAATCTGTGAATCAATTTCCGCCTTTCAATTAAAACAGACGCAGGTAAAAGACAATCTGTTTACGCTGAAAATGCACTTCGGTTAAAACAGGGGCGTTCCTGAACGGCTCTCGCTTCACTGACGCTGAAGAGACGCACGCTGGCGCTTTATTTGAATATCCTGATACGTCTGACAGAAGGAAATTACGCCGGGCTTCGCGACAGTCTGCAACACACGGGGCTTGATAAAACCCTTACTGATGTAGCCGGATGTACGTGAACGCCCGTGTAAGGCTGGGTAATATGATCGCTATAACCCGTGAAGCAGCAGCGTCATCAACAGCGTGGAGATCATGCAGCCCCCGCCACCGGGAATCTGCGCTGGGGGAACGGGTTGTTCTGTCTGTGAGCAAACCTATTATTCAAGGTCTGCTTTGTGCCAGTAGGAGGTGTAAACAAACAGGATTGTTTTGAGCGGTCATAGAAGGTCACCGTATTACATTTTTATGTGGTGACGGAATGACCCGCCTGAGTCCGATGGAATCATTGCTGCCTCACAGGGATTCTGCTTTTTTAACAGTTATTTTATTCATTCAGGCCAGCGAGTATCTGCAGGTAAAGTGCGTGCTGTTCCGCAGGAACCGGAGTGATGAACTCTCTCAGCCATGTTCTGGCTACAAAAATTTTATTGAGGCGCTCGTCGTGGCAGTTATCTGTTGCCATGTGTCCCAGTTCAATCAAAAGGGAATTAATATTTATCTCTTTTTCAGCGAGGGCCAGACGTAGTGCGGCCTCGCTAATAATTGTCTGCCCTTTATCTTCATCTCGTAGTGGCATAGTCTCATCCTCAGGTTAAATTCATTAATACATTTCTAATCCACATGCCACACAAAATATCATTTTACTAAACATTCAGAGATTGATTGAAGTTGAGGATTCCACCATATTACCTGTCCTGTATTTGCAGCTAATCTGTTTAGCTAATTTATTTCTTCAGGACTATTGCTGCAGGCCTGCCTGTGACAGTTTATCGGCATAATCGCACCATGCTTTAAGATAAAACCGGCGTTTTTTAATTTTTACAATAAAATATTTATACGTTCTTAAAAAGCAAAATTATCACGGTAAAAGTGTGATTGAAGCCTTCACAGGTTTAATCTCATTCTGCTATAGATAACGGGTAGCCCAATACAAGGTTTATGATATTTATCTATATTTATCATAAGCTTGTGAGGTTTACTTTGGATGCATACTGTGGATAAGCATGATGAATGCAAACGTGCGCATTTCTCTACACGCACTTATTTACATTTCCTTTCATGCACAGGTAAAGATGCTTATTAATTGTCTTTCCGCTAAAACAAGGTTGATACCAAACCATAACCGCAATGACAATCAATCCAGGTAGTGTCAAGCACTAACCGAAGCGGGATGACTCATTAAATCCTTCCTGAAAACATCTTTTTAAATGCATTCAAAAAAGGTGTAAACAAAGCATCTTTTTTACCGATACCGTATTGAAGCCTGAGGTTATTTCAGGAGCAGGGTATTATTTAACACTGGGATTATTAAAATGAATATTATAAAAAAAGTTACGGATTTAAAAATAGGGGGCAAACTGGCGCTGGGATTCACACTGGTCATCCTGGCCTCTGTTATCATAGCGGCGCTCGCGTTTCGCTGTTTTTTAAGTATTCAGGAAAACTCAGCCAAGCGGGATGTTACCGTTCAGATGCTGGACACGCTGGCAAAAGCCAGGCTTAACCGCACGCTTTTTCAGTACACCCGGGATAAAAAGTTTATCGAGATTAACGGCGAGGCGATGAATCAGCTGTTTGCTTTACGAACCAGTCTCGATAAGTACTCGTGGTCAGCCGAAGGAAGTGAGAGGCTTTCTCTCCTGGGCGTGGTTCTGACGCAGTATCAGGAAAAACGTCGGGCCTTTCTTGAGAGCAGTGACAGGGCTGCACTCGCGTTTAGTCAGATAAACACGATGGATCTGGCCTCACTGGCTGAAAAACTGGCTTCCAGTCAGGCTTCTGTCCCCGCCGGGATTGCTGCGCCCCTGCTTTCTCTCAGTTTCAAAACAGAGCAGGCAGCGTTTTATATCCAGGCCTTTATCAGAAAGCCAGAGTCTGTCGCGCTGGATAAATTCACTGGGATCAGGGACACGATTGCTCCGCTTGTTAACCAGCTCAAAGGCGATTCTGACAATGCGCTCGCTGAAATACTGGCGGAAGTGGACCAGAAAACTTTATCGGGTTCCGCCCTGTTAAATAATTATCTCCTTTCGGTGCGGGCAGAAAGCCTGGCTTCAGAGGAAATGACCGCAGCGGCAGGCAAACTGAATAGCGCCATCACAGGACTCGCGTTCTTTCAGTCAGAGATGGCTCAGAAGTATATCCACACCGCAATCTGGCAGATTGGTTTGGCTACCCTCGCCTGTATTATTCTCAGCCTGATTATTGCCTGGCGAATGACGCGGAGCATCACCATCCCGCTGAGAGAAACGCTGTCGTCTGCAAAACGTATTGCTGAAGGTGATCTGACGTCAGAAATAACCAGCTCCCGCACTGATGAGCTTGGCGAGCTGATGACTGCCGTGGGCACCATGAACCAGAGCCTGTGTAACATCATCTCGCGGGTCAGGGACGGCGTGAATAACGTTGCCCGCGCCTCCTCTGAAATTGCGGCCGGTAACACCGATTTGTCGTCACGTACCGAACAGCAGTCGGCTGCAGTGGTCGAGACGGCTGCCAGCATGGAAGAACTGACATCCACGGTTAAGCAAAATGCGGAGAACGCGCATCACGCCAGCCAGCTGGCTACCGACGCGTCACACAATGCCAGCCGCGGCGGGAATATCATCAGCGACGTGATTAGCACCATGGGGGGAATAAGTCAGAGTTCAGGCAAGATTGGGGAAATCATCTCCGTTATTAACGGCATCGCTTTCCAGACGAACATTCTTGCGCTAAACGCCGCAGTCGAGGCGGCCCGGGCTGGCGAGCAGGGGCGCGGATTCGCTGTGGTTGCCGGTGAAGTCCGCAACCTTGCGCAGCGCAGTTCGCTTGCTGCAAAAGAAATTGAGACGCTGATAAGTGAGTCTCTAAGCCGGGTAAGTAACGGTACCGAGCTGGTTAACCGTGCTGGCAATACGATGGAGGATATCGTCAGGTCTGTATCGCAGGTCAGGGACATCATGGGTGAAATTGCCGCTGCGTCGGACGAACAGAACCGCGGGATCACGCAGATTGCGCAGGCCATGACGGAAATGGATACAACTACTCAGCAGAACGCTGCGCTGGTTGAAGAGTCATCCGCAGCGGCCAGCAGCCTCGAAGAGCAGGCGCTCGAGCTTGAGAGAACCGTTGCCGTGTTCCGTGTGCCTTCTTCCGGATTGCTGACGCCGAAGGTTCAGGCGGTCACGCCTGTGTTAAAACCTCAGTCGTCCTTCAGGACATCAGAAACCAACTGGGAAACTTTCTGATATCCATCCGGCAGCCAGAGGTGGGTTTAACCTCATCTGGCTGTTTCCTTCCGTAAATTATATCGGTAAGGTGACAAGCCTTTTTATGACGCTGAGTCAGTCTGGGCTGCGCCCTGCTGACTAATACGCACTGATATCAGCCGACACATCTGCTTGTTACCTATGATTTCTTCCGAATGTTCGCTTCTGGCACGAAGCGGACGTTGTGCAGGCCAATGTCCGCTTTGAGCGATCAACAGACCTTGCTAAATGCATTCTGTGTGGAACAACGGGCAGCAAGTCAGTATTAATGATTGATACAATGTCATGCATTAGGATCTGCTCAAACTTAGTCAGATGAATGTGCCTTCATGATGGTAATAAAAATGAGCTCAGTCATAGTTATATCTGGTTTTTCAGCGCCGTCACTCAGGAGGCTCCGCAATAGCCATGCATCTGTATATGCAACTACAGCATCAGCCTGCTCTGCATTCAGACCGAAGTGATCCTGCAAAATTAAACTATGCGTCCGGACCCAATGCATAGCACTCTCTCTTAATCGCGGGCGGCTGACAGCTGCTACAAACAGTTCATATTCTCTTAAAAGTCGCGTGTGCTGTTGCAATGTCCAGAAAAGAAACTCTGTCAACTGGACTTCGGGCGCTTCAGATGTACTTTCGATGAACCATTTCAAAGTTTGTGCTTTAAAACTATCAATAGCATTTCTTACAACAGCATCATGCAGATCATCAAGCATTCTGAAATGCCACGTAACAGTACCGGGCGAAATATCCAGTTCAGCGGCTACTGCTCTTTGTGTACAAGCGTGAAGCCCTTCATTCCTGATTATTTCTGATGCAGCTTCGAGAATCAGTTCTCTGGTGTGCTCGCCTCTCGCACGCGAAACACGTTCACGTTTATCTTTACCTACGATCACAATACAAGCTCTCCACTCACACAATCAGTAAAATGGTGACCGCAACGGGCCTTGTACCTGAATTCAAAAGACTTTACGTGCTTAAATCAACATACAAAGTCTTGCGACATATTGCTGAAAATACATTTCCAAAATTGGTTAATTCTTTACAATTGCAAACCTGAACCAGGCCAACATCGTAAAAGATGTCGCGGATTGATGACTACTGACCTGAGTTATTAAGTATTATTGCGGCAGTTCGGCACTGCGTGCAGTTTTTTACCCCTCGCAGATGTGACCCAGCATTCAGATGCATCATAAGCATCGATTTTTTTAGGAAGAGCTGTTACCAGGTTATCAGCCTTATCCTTATCTGTAACGGATACATGTCTGTACACACACTCATTCTTCACTGGATTGACCTTCACAGCAGCAGAGAGCGAAGACA
Organism: Pantoea alfalfae; assembly: GCF_019880205.1. Classification (NCBI taxonomy): domain Bacteria; kingdom Pseudomonadati; phylum Pseudomonadota; class Gammaproteobacteria; order Enterobacterales; family Erwiniaceae; genus Pantoea; species Pantoea alfalfae. The sequence continues at coordinate 168,766 of NZ_CP082293.1, read as the reverse complement.
CTGTAAAAAAAGGTTGAAAGATTGAATGTGAGCATTTTTATACTACATTTAATCTTATCAATCGCTGACCAGATATTTTATTTTAGCAGGTAAACCGAGCGGTAAAATCACCTTAAGATTAGGCTAAAGTTCGATTTTAATGATAAGCGAAGAGTAAGTTAATCCTCGTGCAGTGCACGGTTAATAGAGCATAACACTTATTTTAAAAAAATACTGTTCCCCCCCCAAAACAAACAGCCAGAAACCAATCAAAAAGGCATTAACTTCATATAAGAATCCTTCTTATCAAGAAAAAAATACAAATAAAAAATAAATTTTAAACTTTAGATAAAACACATAAGAAAATAATGTTCTCAGATGTAAAAATAAAAAAATATTTTTTTTAGTATAATGTTTCTCACATTTCTATCCGATATACGGGATGTTAAAAAAAACCATTTTATAGATTCCTTGTGAGGATGAATTGATGACGATCACAAAGCGGTTAGCACTGGCATTTTCTACACTCTCGCTTACATTAATAGCACTCTCTATAACGGCCGTAATGGTGTTAACTGGATTTCAGACAAGATTTCAGTACGTACAGGAAAACACTATTCCTTCGGTCGCGATACTTGATGACATGATTATAGACAGCAACTCTCTTTTAGTTACGCTCTACAGGCATCAGAGCTCCAAAAGCATTGAGCAGCAGGCCGAATTAGAAAAAGAGATTGAGGCAAAAATTAACGACATAAAAATCAGGAACCAAAAATATCTCGATAATTATCTTTCAGGTAGTCAGGATGAAAAATTAAGCAGGCATGCCTTTGTCATCTTAAAAGAAATACAGGCAAGGCTGCATGTTTTTTTAGAAGGTTCAAGGGCTCAGAATGATAATATTACACTTCCTTCACTTCAGAACTCAGAGGGTATTGGTGAGTCCATTCGCAGTCTTATTGAAGGGTATAAAGAACAGCGCAAGATAAACATTGATGTCAGCAACCAGTTCAAGCTGGATAACCTCAATATTTATCAGAAAACACTATGGACTCTTATTTGTTTTTCTTCAGCAGCCGTCCTGATATTAGGTTCCTATGCATTAAGAACTATATTAAGCATCCGTCGTCAGCTTAAAAATATTAGCACGCTGTTTAATCATGCTAATGAACGACTCGATCTGACTCTGCATGCAGACGATACGAGCAAAGATGAAATAGGAGACATGGCCAAAGCATACAATCAGCTGGTTCATAAAGTCGGAGTATCACTTACGACAGTTAGATCTTCAGCTCAATCTGTCAGTACGGCTTCAGCGCAAATTTCAGCTGGCAACGAAGATTTATCGTCGCGGACAGAAGAGCAGGCTGCTTCACTGGAGCAAACTGCAGCCAGCATGTCTGAACTCAGCGAGACGGTAAGACAAACAGCAGAAAATACCCAGCTTGCCAGCAAATTTTCTAAAAATGCATGTGATATATCTGAGGATAGCTCGCTCAGAGTTAAAGACATGCTGGGCACTATGGCAAACATAAAGAGTAGCTCTGCCAAAATTACTGACATTATTTCTCTCATTGAGGGTATTGCGTTCCAGACAAATATTTTAGCATTGAACGCAGCAGTAGAAGCAGCACGTGCGGGAGAACAGGGGCGTGGGTTTGCAGTTGTTGCAGGTGAGGTGCGTAATTTAGCACAGCGTTCTTCTGCTTCAGCAAAAGAAATTAAAGATCTGATTGAGTCGTCGATGGAGTACGTTGAAATTGGTGTTAATCAAGCCGATGGTGTCGGAAAAAATATAAGCCGGATGAACGATGCGGTGCATCAAGTAACCAGTCTCGTTGATGAGATCGCAGTAGCTGCGCAGGAACAGTCTCAGGGAATAAGCCAAATACATCAGGCAGTAAACCAGATGGATGATGTAACTCAGCAGAACTCAGCCCTTGTCCAGGAGTCATCAGCAGCCTCACGGTCTCTGATGGAACAGGCAGCTTCACTAAATCACCTTGTAAGCGTATTTACTGTCACGGAATCAGATGTCGCCGCGAAAACAGAAAAAACTGTTTTATCTATTCATTCAAACGACGTTGATAAGGTGATGCACGTTAAAGAGGGGGGGAACTGGAAGCGTTTCTAAGCGCGAATCAATAAGAAAAATCAGAGACTACTTACAAGTAGTCTCTGTAAATAAAAAGTCATGATAATTCCTGACCCGTTATTAAGTAAAATATATTGACCATTTCCACATCAGTGCATTACAGGTAAATTTTTTATTTAATTCTTGAAGCTGTGATTTTCTATTAATCAAGAGCATTATAAATAAATAAATAAAGATTGTTCTAAACCGACAAAACATAAAAATCATTTATTTTCATTTTTTAATTAGAGATGCATTGATGTTTAGCTTTTAACCTAAATTAATTATCTTTTCAAGTTTTAAATTTTTTAAGATAGGAAATTTCAGTATGAGATTAATTCCAAATCCTGTTCTTTATATTTAAAAGTAACTTGCCATACTATATGTGAGACAACAGAATGCATGCTAAATACAAGCTTTTTGAGGAAGTTAAAGAACGGTCTGATTTTATGGTGGAACAGCTCAGTGAAGGTGATTACAGATCTCCGGAAGTGTATGTAAATAACCTATTGCATCTCATTAACACTTACTCTGAGTTTACTGAATTCATGAGCGATGCAGAATTTATTAAATGGACGCAAATCAATCACCCTATAGCATTGATTGAAGTTGCTATGACAGAAAGGATTATAATGGCCGTACAAAATTTCCTCTTAATTCCTAAGAAAGGATGCATTTAAAATTTCACCACAATAGAGATTGTCGCTTTTCTGTCAGCTTACAAACGACTGGCATGCCAGTCATAAAATCAGAGAGATCTTTCTTACCCGGTTTTACTTCCCGGTAAGGCACATGGGTGTCATGTATTAAGTCGGTCAGGCACAGATCCGTAAACACGCCCAGGTCTGGCTGAAATGTCCTGACCGTATCTTTACGCAGCGCCATGAAGGTGTTTTGAGTATCAACTTAATGATCTCCTGATGCTGCTACATTATTTCTGTAGAAAAGCATGTCAGGTCGGGAAGATTCCCATTCATTGAGATTATAAATTAATTTTTATAAAGATTTTAAAGAGTGGGTATGATGAACACTGACTGACTAATAAAATTCAGGCGTTACCAAAAATTTGCAACTTTTTACGCGCATCTTATTTATAAACCAGGAGAATATGAAGTATATGCCAGGACACAGGCTTATGATGATCGAAAGGCTGAGTTCGCAGTTGGAAAACTTTTGAACGCGTGTCTCCGCATGTGTGTATATTTGTTGAATAAATGCGCGCTTTTTTAGCATGTTAACGTTTCACTTGATAATAATATTATCAGTCGGTACCAGAATTTTTTATCCACTGGATAGTGAAAATAAAAGGGTCATTAAACGATAAGCGTTGAATCAATAAGAAGTATCAACTGGAGCTCAACCTTGCTGATTTCGCAAGATACTGTGGTTTCCAAATAAAGCATACCGAGAGGCAATTGAAGGACAGATATGATGCTTCTCGTACGCGAATTGCCCGGACGAACATAAGCTTCGTGGAGAGCATACCCGATATTTTTTTGATCGACGCTGATAATAATGACTTCGTTTTTAAGTGAAGCGATGCGTCACAGTGCATCGCTCAGATATTTTCCTGCTGAGCAGGAGAACGTTCTAATAAACCTTTGTTTGACCTCATCAGAACCGATTTATTTAACAGAGAAAGAATATGAAAAACATAAGAATTGGAATCAGACTTGGTATCGCTTTTGGCTTCATGGCGCTACTGGTCGTGCTTATGGTGCTGATTGGCATCGATAAAATCAACTCGCTTGGCAATGCTAACGATGAGATATCAGGCAGCACTTACAGTAAAGCTGCCGCTTCCCAATCGCTTCGCTTCTACACGTCAGACATAGGCCGTCTTGCAAGAAATGCCATTCTCCTCAAGGACGGGTCGCTGAGAAACAAAGCCATCCAGGATTACCGCAGCGAAAGGGATGCGGTTGACAGTCTGATGGCACTCCTCACTAAACAGGTCAGTTCACCACAGGGCATAGAAATATTCTCCCTTGTTAAAGCCCGGGCTAAAGTTTTTCTGCCATTTATTGATGAAGTAGTTGCGCTCGCGCAGCAGGGGAAGAGTGATGAAGCCACACAACTGCTCTTTGGGCCGCGTTATAAGTCACAGAGTGACTTCATGGCTTCAATCAAAGAGCTGCAGAGCCACCAGGAAATGCGCATGAGTAGTTCTGCTGCACAGGCGCACAATGACCGGTCGGAAGCTTTGACAATTCTTATTGCCGCCGGTGTTGTTGCTGTTCTGCTGGCGGCCATTTCTGCCCTGATTATCTCCCGGAGTATCACACGTCCTCTTCAGGAAGCAGTAGAAGCCGCAGGGCGTGTGTCACGCGGTGACCTCAGCGGTACCATTCTCACTGGCCATAAAGATGAAACAGGCATTCTGCTGTCAGCCATCCGTGACATGCAGGACTCGCTGATTAACACCGTCAGCCAGGTGCGAAACAATGCAGAAAACGTCGCCTCAGCCAGTTCCCAGATTGCGCATGGGAATGCTGACCTTTCACAGAGGACCGAAGAGCAGGCCAGCGCGCTGGAGCAGACTGCTGCAACAATGACGCAGCTTGGCATGACCGTGAAAAACAATGCGAACAACGCCCGCCAGGCGGTTCAGCTGGCGGTCAGCGTGCGTGATGTGGCCAGTAAGGGCAGCAGCGCGACGGGTGCCATTACCGGCACAATGAAATCCATCAGCGAAAGTTCTGATCGCATTTCCGAAATCACGGCCGTAATTGATGGGATAGCCTTCCAGACTAACATTCTTGCACTGAATGCGGCCGTCGAAGCTGCCCGCGCGGGTGAACACGGTCGCGGATTTGCCGTCGTGGCAAGTGAAGTCAGGTCACTGGCACAGCGCAGTGCCACAGCTGCCGGCGAGATACGCCAGCTTATTGAGGCAAACGCGCACAGCGTTGAACAGGGTAATCAACTCGTCGTTCACGCTTCTGAAACCATGTCGGATATCCAGTCTGCGGTCGGGAAGCTCACGGATACGGTAGAGGAAATCACGTCAGCCAGCGCGGAGCAGGCCCGCGGCATTGAACAGGTGGGAATTGCGGTAACAGAAATGGATAGCGCCACGCAGCAGAATGCTTCTCTGGTTGAGGAGTCCGCCTCTGCAGCTGCAAGTCTCAGGGAGCAAGCTGAACTGCTACTCCAGGCTGTTTCCGTGTTCAGTCTTAGCAACCAGGCAGCACCTGTTTCTGTTAAAGTAACTGCAACTGCTGCCAGACCGGCATTCCAGACTGATTTAGCCAAAAACCGCCAGGCAAGTGGCGCTGAAGGCTAGACGCATTTCTGACTGAGATACCGCGCATTTGTCATGCGCGGTTATCAAAAATGGCTGCTAAGAGCGAAAAGCGGACTTTTTGACATTAACTCAACACTTATTCTATAAAGACTGCTCATAAAAAAGGAGTTTTGAGTTGAAAATCTATACCTACCCAAAAAGCAGATCCCTTAGGGTGCTTTGGGCGCTTGAAGAAATTGGGGCAACTTACGATACCATCAGAGTAGAGCTTTTTAATCCAACATCTGATGTGAAATCCCCCCATCCTTTTGGAAAAGTACCTTTTTTGGTTGACGGAAAAATATCAATCAGTGAAACCTTAGCTATATGTATTTACCTGTGTGAAAAACATCAAAATGGTACTCTTTACCCCGCAAATCCTGAAGAAAAAGCCTCCGTTAATGCGTGGTTGAGCTTTAGTCTCACCGACTTAGAAGCGCCGGTCTGGAGTTTACTGAAACAAAATGTATTCATTCCAGAAAACCAACGATCCACTGACTTAATGAATTCCCTTAGAGACGAAGCAACCAAGGTCATCTCCCGGATCCGCTTCAATCCGTCCCATACCTGGATCGCCGGGGACAATTTTACTCTGGCCGACATTTTCCTCTCTCATTCGTTGCTATGGGCAAAACTATGCGGATTAGAAATTGACAAAGAAACGGACAGTTACATAGCCAGAGCCATGAGCCGACCAGCATTCGTGAAAGCTCAGGAAATGAATAATCTCTAACGAGTTTGTAATATCATTGAGATGCATTCACGGCAGTAAAAAGCGCAACGTCCGCTTCTGGCACAGAGCAGACCTTGTTTATGCTTATACTTTTTGAATTAGAACCCCTGCTACATAACCTACATAATTGATATGCTATCGAAACTGGCAAATCAGGAAAAAATTCATGGACAAGAGCACACTGGTTATACTCTTGAAATTCAAGCGCTGGATTGACGCTGAAACGCTAAAAGCAGTTAAAGGTATCAGCGAATCTGCTTATGCAGAAAAGCGTCATCTGATGCTAAGACTGATGAACCATATTCATGTGGTAGACATGATTTTTAGAGCAAATATTTCGGGTCAGCAGCATGGTTACACTGCCCTGAACACCCCTGAAACACCCTCAGTAGATGAGCTTGAGATCGAAATGGACGACTGTACAAACTGGTATATCCGGCGCGTAAGCTCAATGTCTCCTGCTGATTTAAGAGAAACTATTAAGTTCAGCTTTGTCGATGGTGGTGAGGGAGAAATGACTGCTACAGATATGCTAAATCACATGCTTTTTCATGGAACTTATCACCGTGGGGCTGTAGGCTGGTTAATTTCTGAGTGCGAAGGTGTTCCGCCGAAAGATGTGCTGACAGTTTTTCTGAGGGATCATAATCACTGACAGATAAGTTCCTCAGCCCATCACCTATCCAGCGGCTTTGAGGGCCGCTTTGGCGAGAAGCCTACCTTAACGACCTGCGATGGCGATAAGTTTGGGCTAAAAATTTTCAGAGACAATGCTTAGAGCTCTCTCAAAAGTCTGGCTGGATTGCCAGCATACACCCCTTTAATTAGCACAGGCTTTGTAACCACGCTACCTGCACCAATCACCGCACCACTGCAAATGTCAGTTGTTAAGATAGTTGCTCCGCTCCCCACGGTTATCGCGTTACCTAATACGATATGTATCCAGCTTTCTGCAGAAGCATCAGGACCGCCATTCTTGAACAGGTCGTTAGCAAAGGTTACGCCATGGCCTATAAAACAGTCCTTACCCAAGGTAACATTCTCACAGATAAAAGTGTGAGACTGTACTCGGGTTCTGTCGCCTATAACGCATCCTTTTTGTATCTCTACAAATGGCCCTACAAAAACATCATCGCCCAGTTGACACTCATAGATGTTTACCGGCGTGATTACTTTCACATTTTCACCTTGTTTTACGTCACGAATGCCACTTTCAATAACCTTCATATGAGCTGTATCCTTCCTCGAGATGATTCGGCTAAAAGCTTGAATAGGTTTTTAGCTTCACCAGGTGCCCAAATTAACCTGCTTTCACTCATTCACGCACCATGATGATCGCAATGTCCGCTTCTGGCACAAAGCGGACATTAACATGCGCATCTGTCCGCTTTGTGCCAAAAACGAACGTTAACGCTTTACTCCTTTGAATCTTATTTTAGCGATTCCGCCAGCGTAACAACCCACAACTCACTGTCCGACTCCGGTTTCTTCAGTGGCTTCAGGCTAATGGTCGTGGCAACCGGCTTGTCATCAACCTTAAGCGTCCCCTGCTCCGTCACCCGATAATCCTTACGCTTCTTACCTTCAACCGGATCCTGCATCACCGCTTTCACGCCAAAGTCATTATCATTAGTGATCGCCAGCGTTTTATCGTCGATCAGCGCCAGCCCTTCGGCTTTCTCCTGCTGCCAGCCGAGCTGACGTAAATCAACCACCCGCTTTTTAGCGGCAAACTTAATGCCGCGTTTCAGCAGCGTTTTCTCGTCGTCAAACTCCGGGTATTCACCGGGCTTATCAAATGCTGAAAGCTCGGTAGCCGGGCTAAGATCCACCTTATAGACAAGGTTGCGCATCGCATCGTTTTTATCGGTGCCCTGTTCTATCAGCAGGATATGCTGATTGTCGATCGCCACGATATCGCCAATTTTTGCGTCACTGTTTTTACTGTAAGCCTCGCTGTCGATAGGGTAACCATACATCGCGGTTTTCCCGGTCGCCGGATCGAAACTCACCAGGCGGGTAAAGCGCGCCTGCTTTTTGCTTTTACCGTCGATATTAAGCGTGCTCTGCACCGCGGCAATGATACGCCCATCGGGCATGCGGGTGATCCCCTCAAAGCCACGGTTTGGCTGACGCCATTTGAGTATGTTCGGCAGACCGCCTGCGATGGATTTCTCCCCTTCGGCTGCCTGCGGCCCGTGAATGGCCAGGATTTTACCGCGCTCATCTACATTAATCAGGAACGGACCATACTCATCGCATAGCCAGTATCCGCCCTTGCCATCCGGCGTAATGCCTTCTGTATCCAGACCACGGTTGTCACCCTGCAGCGCTTTCAGCGTATCGCTTAGCGCGACTTCATTAGTTGATCCAATGACGCCATCCTGCAACGGCAAGCCGTTTATATTGCCCTTATCGTCATGCAATGGTCGGGCATCCGTGGCCTCGGCTTTGCCCTTCTGCACCCGAATATTCATCAGCAGTGGAGCGAAGTCCGGCGTGACGAATATTTTTGATTCTTTCTTACCGACATCAGGTGAGTCGGCATTGGGTCCGCGATCGGTGACGGTAACAAAGGTCAGCGCCTCCCCCTGCTTACCGGTAAACAGCAAACCGGAACCAATACCCACCGGCAGACCCTGAGGAAATGCGCTGGCGAATGCCCCGTTGTAGCTCACGCGCGTTCCTTCAGGGAAACTGACGACGTCGCTTTCAACTTTCGGCTGTGCCGCTAATGTTGATAAAGAGAGTGCGCAACCGATAAGCAGAGAAATCGCTTTTATTTTCATATTTTTATATCCGTTAAGGAAAGCCACGAGCCTAAAGAATAAAAGTGACAGAAAAATGAAATCACCGGGAAACATTGGCGGTTAACAGAGTGATTATTTTCCCGTGAGCTCAGTGGGATGGACCTGTCTGTTCAGACAAAACGATCAGGATTATGACATCAGTAAACGCAGGTGCTCTGGTCAGCGATGCTCATATTCAAAAGAGTGTGGCGGATCGCGCAGCGTTCCCCCCTCGTATTAGATTGACACTGTTATATCCCGCAAAAGATGTTTACATTTGTTCAGCAAAATTATCGGCCGCTCAGCAAAGCGTGAGCGCAGGGAAGAATCGTGGTTATCGTCATCAAACTCACACCGCAAACAGAGGCAGAGAATGTATGAGGGAGATTGCACCTGATGGAATAACCGGGATGCCATCACGAACGGCAGCCTATCTTTGCCGTCAGATTGCTGGTCTGGTCAACGTCGGAAGACTGAGCCCGGAAACCTGCCAGCGCATCTTCGTTTTCTGTGGTATCAGGCCGTCACATGCGCAATGGCGTCAGTTTCTTATCCCGGTGCTTAGCTTTCTGGGGTTGCTGTCACTGGTTGCCGGGTCGGTATTTTTTATTGCCTGGAACTGGGCCTGGCTGCCGAAGATGGCGAAATTCGCCCTGACCGAACTGCTGATCGTCGCGCTGGCGGTAGTGGTCTGGTGGCGCTGGTACAGCACGCTGGCACGCAGCGCATTGCTGGCAGCAGGATTAAGTTTCGGTGCTCTCTTTGCGCTTTACGGACAGATTTATCAGACGGGTGCGGATAGCTGGGAGCTATTCCGGGCCTGGTTATGCATTCTTCTGCCGCTGGCGCTGATTGCCCGGCAAAACAGCCTGTGGTTTTGCAGCTGGCTGGTCGCTAACCTGGCGTTCCAGCTCTATTACACCGCCACGTTGCCGACGTCACTGCTGGAGCTCGCCGTGTCTGACAGCTTCTTCTGGCTCCCGACGACAGTGCTGCACGTCTATCTGGCGCTGCTGGCAGCCTGCCTGATTATCAGGGAAGTTCTGGCCTGTCGGGCAATAACGCATCATCCTGAGAGCTGGCTGGCAAGCCGCTGGTTCTCACGCGTCATGGCCGGATTTTTACTGCTGCTGCTGACCGCCATCGTGGCCGGAAATATCTCTGACGGGCACGGTGCTAACCACTTTACGTTAGTCACGGGCGGCTGGGTGGCCACCCTGCTGGCAGGCTATTACCTGTACCGTTATCGCCATGTTGATCTCTGTATGCTGACGCTGGGCATCGCCAGTCTGACGATTGTGGGCTGCGCACTGATCATGCAGTTATTCCTTGTGGCCTATGTTACGGCTGACCTGTATCTGACCGGCGTCCTGATGATTTTCTGGGTGGCGGCAAATGGTTCGATCCTGCTGAAGTGGCAGCGCAAACTGGCTGAAAAGGGACCGCTCGATCAGGCTCCGGCCAGGCTGACCTTCCTGGAAGATGCCCTGCGTCATCAGGGCCTGCTGAGCGACGCACAGATTAGGGAGATTCAGCAACGCGGTCACGCATCCAATCTGCCCTGGTATCTGAGGCTGGCGCTGAGCGTCGGAGGCTGGGTCGCCGCGCTCATCACTCTGTTACTGATGGCGCTGGTGCTCTATAGCACTGACCTGCTCGACGACCCGAATGCTGTGACCCTTATCGTGCCTTCACTGGTCCTCGCCGTGATTGCCCGCGGCCTGTTACGCAGCGATCGTGACGGTAAGTATCACCTTGGGCTGGCATGGGCCATTGCGGCGACGTGTGGGCTGGTTATCGGCGTTGTGTTACAAATCCAGAGCGATGACGTCAGCTTTATGATGCTGAGCTCACTGTGCGCATTACCGATTCTCGCGGCGATGGCGGTGGCGATGCCTGACAGCACTTACCGATTTATGGCCATCACTGCCCTGACTTTTTTTCTGGTGCTGGCGGGCTATTTACTTTCCCTGCTCTACCTGTCGCCAACGGCAGGCCGCGTTGCTGTTTCCCTGCTGGTGGCAGCGGTGATGTTTTTGTGGCTGTGGATTGTCAGTCATCAACTGAGATTACTGGCAGGACCCTATGCTGACGCCGTGCATCCCCTGCTGTATGGCATCCCGGCGGGTCTGATGGTGCTGAGTTCACTCGGCATAAACGCGGCGGTTCTCATGAATTTACTCTGGTCTTCTGCGCAGTTTTCTATGCTTCAGCCTGCGACAGGCACCGGTATTGCGGCAGGCTTAGTGCTGAGTGCGCTCAGTCAGAAAAAGAGCAGTCAGCCGCTGTTTTCGATCATCACGCTGCCCGCCGCCGTTATCTGCGGGGCTGCCGCCCTTTATGCGCCGGGTATCGGGCTGGGATTGTGGTTAATTCTGATGGCACGTTATCAGGGAAGTCCGGGATTGCTGGTGGTCAGTGGCGGGTTCATGGTGCTGTATGTCATTGGCTGGTATTACTTCCTGGAAGTGCTGCTGCTGCATAAAGCGCTGTTGCTGCTGGCTGGTGGTCTGATTTTGCTGGGGCTGGCGTGGGTCGTCACAAAAGTGTTACCCGCACAGATCGGAGGTACGAGTGAGAACGCGTAAAAAGAGCCGATGGCTGACAGGCGCGGTGATAGCGCTGGCGCTGGTGACCGTTAATGTCAGCATCTGGCAAAAAGAGCAGTTGCTGAAACAGGGCGCGGTCATGATATTACCCCTTGCGCCGGTTGACCCGCGCTCCCTGATGCAGGGTGATTACATGGCGCTGAATTATGCCCTCACCCGACCGCTGGAGCAGAACCTGTATCAACAGGCGGTGGCCTGCGGCGCAACCCGGTCAGCGCCATGCCTGCCCACCAGCGGAACTCTGATTGTGGACCTCGATGCGCAGCGTCATGCAACTCAGGCCCGGTTTGATCAGGGTGAGCCGCTACAGACGAATCAGCTACGGGTAAAATACCATCAACACTCCGGCTCGCTGACCGTCGGCACCAACGCTTATTTCTTTCAGGAAGGTCATGGCGAGCGTTTCACGCAGGCACGATACGGGGCATTTCGCGTGGGGAGCGACGGCACAGCACTTCTGACGGATCTGCTTGATGAACAGGGAAAGGTGATTCAGCCTTAGCTATGCAAGACGCTCGCTGAACAGCACAAAACAGGCTGGCAGACGGCCTTGATAGCTTTTACTAAAAGGGTTTCTGTAACAGCGCATCACGATGCCTTCGCAAGCCTTCGACCATCGTTCTGGCCTGGTTAGCTTAACCCGTCATAGCCTCAGCTGAAAAACGGGCAATACGCTTTCAAAGCGCCATGCTGCTAACAATGGGAGAATTGAATGCCCGCTATGTGCCAGAAGCGGACGCTGAAGCCGTAATACCATCTTTGCATGATGTAACAGATGACGGTATGTGCATATTTTTCGTAAGGTAAACAGAATCTGATCAGGAATTTATTAACCAGTAAGGATAACTGCCTATGCTAACCCCCACACTTACAACAGATCGGTTGCTTTTAAAACCATTAGTCGCCGAAGATGCTAAGCAGATCCAGACGCTTTATCCCCGCTGGGAAATAGTCTGCTATATGGTGGCATCGGTCCCCTGGCCTTATCCAGAGAATGGTGCAGAAAATTACGTCAATAACGTTGCTCTGCCTGACATGGCGAAAGGAATTGCATGGTTCTGGACTATCAGAAATCGTGAGATACCAGATAAAGTTATGGGCTTGATCTGTCTTTACGATGAAGAAGATAACAATCGTGGATTCTGGCTCGCACCGGAATATCAGGGTCAGGGCTATATGCGTGAGGCTAGTATTGCGGCTACAGATTACTGGTTCAATGTGTTGAATAAACCGGTGTTACGCGCACCTAAAGCAGCCCTTAACCGCCGCTCTCAGCGTATTTCGGTCACTAGCGGAATGCGGCTTATCAAAACTGTCAAGAAGGAGTATGTCAGCGGCCTTCTGGATTCTGAGCTTTGGGAAATCACCCGCGATGAGTGGAATGCTCTAAGAGTTCAATGATACCGGTAATACAAAGTCCGCTTTCCGCTCATTACGCACGGTAAGCAGGCTGCTGAGGCTAACCCTGCCTTTCGCCATCAGACCCTGGCCGTCAGGCCCGGAACGCTTAGCGGTTCGGCAGAGCTTAGCGGCACTGCCGGTTAGCGCAGTGGAGCTCGACGACCCGGCAACGCCGGGGAGCTGAAGGGGGCCATGTTCCGGCAGTTGGTTGTTTGAGAAGCTACCGCGAACTATTAACCGGCCGCACACTGAACGCTCTCACAGCATTACTGTTTTGCAGCCGAACGATATTGAGCAGTTTCCTTAGCTGTTAAGGTCTCGTCTGTAGCTGTTCTGGCAGTACCTCCTGAAATATCTGTATTTCAAAGGTTCGCTAAAGTTAGTTCAGAATCGTTAAATAATATCCATCAGAACATCCCTCTTAATAGTCAGCATAATTATACAGAAATGACATTTTCGCCTTTTTTCTTAAATTTATATACGCCACTTTTTTTTGTTGATAGAAAACCACTTTAATAAGAGTGTAATGTGTGTATGTTCATGAAAAGAGCAAACCATTAGCAGATTAATTATTAGCCTTAAATTTTATATACACTCAATGACCTGACAAAGAATTAACACCTCCGATGTCTCCGCTCAAATTCAAATGAAAACATCCTAAGACACCGATATACGTTTCATTACACTCCTGTGATTTTAATTTTTAATGAATTTACCTTTAATCAAAGGGCTCATTACTGACGGGATGGGCCGCGATTATCTCATGTATTTCTTACCTTTAAGGATGGATTATGAGACACAAAAAACTAACTCTTGCTTTAGGTCTTTTTGTTCTCTCTGCGGCGCGAATTTCTGTCGCCGCACCGTTAATTAACGAACCGCTTACTGACCTCCTCTCCCATACCTTCGTACTTATTAGCGATGCGAATGGTGGTGACGGCGGTGACGGCGGCTCTGGAGCCAATTCTCCAGGTGGCCCGGGCGGAGATGGCGGTAATAACAGCGGCAGCGGTAACGGGAACGACAACGGTAATGGTAACGGCACTGGCAACGGCTCAGCTAACGGCAATGGTTCCGGCGGTGGTGACGGCGGTGATGGTGGTGGTGACGGCGGCGGTGCGTAATCAGGCTGTTAAATCTTACTAAAAATGGTCGCCTCCGGAAGGCGGCTATTAATTAAAGGATGGAACTTTTATGTCAAAGCTGCTCAACACTCTGATTCTCATACCGCTTTCGGCAGGACTTCTTTTTTCCCTTCCAGTCTTCAGTCAGACACTGCCGCAGGGCGCTATCCAGCTGTCTGACTGTGAAAGTCAGAATGGACAGAATGGGAACGCCACTTCACCCAACGGAGAAAATGGTAAAAATGGCGTACCAGGCACCGGTTGTCTGAACGGAGGTAATGGCGGTAACGGTTCTGCTGCAGGTGGTAACGGCGGAAATGGGGGGAACGGCGCAGGCGCCGGGACTGAAACCCGTCACAAGCACCATAAACATCATAAAAGTACACCCGGTAGCGCCAATGGTGGAAACGGTGGTGATGGCGGATCAACAGATAACGCCCCCGGCGGGGCTGGCGGTGATGGAGGTAACAATGACCCGTCACAACATCTGTAAACGATGCCGAACCTTACTACGGTGCTCCACTCTGCTGCTGGCGGTTTTAACACATTACGGTTATGCATCTTCGGCATACCCGAGCCCATTTTCTGCTTCTTTATCATTGATTTCGGATGGTGGAAACGGCGGTGACGGTGGTGATGGTGGCGACGATGGCGGTGATGGAAACGGGGGAGACGGAGGGAATGCCGGTTCTGGCAGCAACGGAGATGGCGGCGACGGCGGTAATGGGGGGGAAAACGGCGGAAATGGTGGAAACGGAGGTAATGGTGACGGATCAGGTAATGGCGGAAACGGCGGCGATGCCGCTCCAGGCGGCGTCGGCGGTCAGGGTGGCAGCGGCGGGAGTCAGGGAGGACATGATGGTTCTCCCGGGATGAGCGGAACCAGGGCATCTAAGTAATTATCCGTATGCTGTTAACGCGGTCTGCCGGAGATTGATTACTCCGGCGGCCTCATGCCTGCAGACTAAACAGACAGTACAACAATGCTGATACGTCGTGCTGCAGGACCTGAACTGCAAAAGCTGATGGAGTTGCCAGCTCAGGCAAATGCCAAACCTCCCTAAAAAACACCGGATTGTGCCAGCCTGAGCAATGGCAGCTTATCCGGCACCATCCAGCGTTCCAGTTCGTGCATCATCCCTGTCGATTCCTTTGACTGAAAACCGGCCTCTGCCCCGAGTCGCCATAATGGCTGTCCAGCCATTTCCCATGTACACCTGGCTACCAGGGAAATTCTGGAATTTTGGCGTGTTAAAAGCTGATACTGCATTATGTTTCGAATGCCTTTTTGCGTCAGATTACCTACCAGTCTGCAAAAATTACCACTGTCCGCTACAAGGCCGAGGCGCACGTTTAGCACCTTGTTAAACGTGCGCGATGAGCCACAGAGACACCTCGGATGAGATCCGCACTGAATTAACCTTTCACATTTTTTTTTAATGTCCAAATGATCACTTAAAGATTAATCAGGTAGCCTGAAACGTTAGTCAGAAATATCCTTAGCGACAAACAGATTTAAATGGCAAAAGGGCTGATATGAAATCGATGAATCTGCACAACATCTACCGTTCTGCAAATGAGAATACCGTTGCGATATGGGGAGAAAATGCAGGCATTGGCGATATCAGGCAAGGGAACTACTACGATCCGGTAAAATTCGCTCTCGCAGCAGGCATACAGCCGTCTCTATCCTCTGATGTCACACGTCTGCTGTGTGAACTGCAGCAACTCACCAGAGATGATCCACTAGCCGATGTTCTGCCAGCAGACGGTTTTCATTTTACCTTTTTACCTCTGACCCTGCCGCTCTATCACGAAAACGCGTCGTTGCCCGAAAAGGTGGATCAGCTGACGGCTATCTGGACCGGACTTGATGCGAAGAAAATCGTTATCAGGAATCTCCGGCTCGTTGCGTTGCCCGGTCAGTTGTTGCTCGCAGGGATCCCTGAAAGTCCTGCCGTAGCCATGCGCCAGTCATTCTGCGAAAAAGTGCTCGATTCTGACTGGAAACATGAGCTGCTGATGCGTCATTCCGGCAGCCCTTTACCGGCCCCCTTCTGGCACAGCACCCTGCTGCGCTACAACGCGGCTTTTTTACCCGTGACCTTACGTCGCTATTTTCTGGAACGTCAGACCGTTGATTTTGGGGATGTCGCCGGAGAACTGACGCTGGCAAAGATCAACTACAACTGGACAAAATGTTACCCGTTACGGATTAACTGATGCGATGCGATTCCCTGTCAGAAACGATTTTTGTCCTGCGTTTACATGAGCGTCGCATGCGTTCAGGTCCGTTTCTCTCTCAAACCCTCCGTCAGCAGACTAAATCAGGAACTTTCTGTTTTCCAGGCTGTTCCCGTAAACTACAGGACGCAGGTTTTACTCCATGCATCCGAAAATAGGATGATAAGGCCTGCCAGGCAGAGCCGTTTATCGTATCCATTATTGTCTGTGAATACTCCTCCATTTTGTTCTCGCAAAGATGGCCCACGGTTTAAGACACTATCCGCTTCTCACACCAGGAAATAACATGCTTTTGGCAAATGTACGTTTTACTGAAATCCTGACTCTATCGTCACTCCAGTCATGAATCGTCAACTGTTTGTTTCTCTGGATGGGCCGAAGGGCGCTGGCAAGACCACATTGCTGGAAGCCATCACGCAAGTGCTGAGGGCAGACAACATGAAAGTGATCCGACTCAGCGAGAGAAAGAGCGATCCTTTCAGGGCAGAATCCATGGCGCTGGTTAACCGGCTTGCCAGAGATCCCTCAGCAGATCTGGAAGGGGAAATCTGTCAGCGTTTTGCTGTCAGCCGTGCCTGGATTTCACAGAACGTACTGGCTAAACAGCCGCAAAACAGCGTTATCCTGATGGATCGCTGGTATCCATCAGATGCCGCGTTTCGACGGATGATTCCTTTTACAGAGGTTCTGCAGCTAAACCGTGAGCACAACGTCCGCACGCCAGATCTGCATGTCGGGGTGGTCACTGCGCCGGAAATTTCCTGGGAAAGAGCCGCAGCACGATCGCGTGGCCTGGGAAGTACGGTAATTCACCGCCTGGAAGAACATATCGCCTGCACCCGCGCGTTTGAGCAGGAAGTTGCCAGCAACGGCTGGTTTTTATGTCACAATGAAGGGAGCATTCAAGAGGCAACGTTACAGGTGGTGGCTGAAATTCACAGCGTGATTTTTCGGTCCTGAAGAGCAAATCTGTGGGCGCGTTATCCTCTCCTCTCGGCAAATCCGTGCACACCGGGTTGTGCAGAAAAAAACACTTTATTTTACTTGTCTGAAATCAAGATTAGTCAGATTACCGCTGGCACAGACATCCCGCTTTCCCCTATAAAATTGCTTTATTTTTCATATAAGGCATAGGGAATTGCGCTACGCATCGATACCATTCAATCATAATCAACCGGGCTGGCCTGCGGGTGAGCACAGTTTTCCGCCACAGCCTGCGTTGCAGGGCGATATCACTGCAGACTGGGTCATCGTCGGGGCAGGATTTGCAGGCGTCGCCTTTGCGCGCCGCCTTGCAGACATTAATCCGAACCTGAAAATCATTATCGTCGAAGCTCATAGCACACAGCAAAGCGCATCGGCACGTAATTCCGGCTTCGTTATCGGCCTGCCGCATAATATTGGCAGCTCAACTGCCGAATTAAAGAAGGCAAACGCATACCGGAATTTGCTTCAGGAAGGCATTCGTCAGCTGGAGCAGGTTATTTCCCAGCATCATCTTCAGTGCGACTGGGAACAGGTCGGTAAATATCACTGTCAGGCTGAACGTGGTAACGACGCTATTTTAAAGGAATATGCCAGCCATCTCGATCTGATGAACGAGCCGTGGCAGATGTCAGACAGTGAGGAGCTGTACGATAAACTCGGTACGCGCTTTTACAGCAAAGGGATTTATACACCGGGCTGCGTGCTGGTTAATCCAGCACAGCTGATTGCTGGCCTGAAAGCGTGTTTACCTGAGAATGTTCAGCGCTTCGATAACACACCCGTGCTGGGGATCTGTTACGGCAGCACGGCTGAAGTGCTGACACCTTTTGGGGTGATTAAATCGCCAAAAGTGATGCTGGCCACCAATGCACTATCACCAGAGCTGCGTCCGGGACTTTCGCGTCAGGCTGCCATGGCTACCTTCGCCAGCATCACCGATCCATTGACGGACGAACAACTGGCTACCCTGCCCCCCATGCAGAGCTGGGGACTCACGCCGGTTAACGCCATTGCCGGAGCGACCTTTCGTTTTACCTCAGATCGCCGTTTCCTGATTCGCCAGCATGTCATACCCGCGCTCAGGGGGCAGGTAAATGCGGCCCGGACTTATGAGGCGACCCAGCTGCATGAGCACTTATTTAAGAAAGTCTATCCAACGCTGGGCAGTGTGAAGATAACCCATACCTGGTCTGGCACCATCAGCGTCACGCGTAACGGCGCGCCGGAATGGGGTATGCTGAACAAATTTATTTGCACGGCGTGCGGCTGTAACGGCGCAGGCATTTCAAAGCAGACCGTGGCAGGCACGCTGCTGGCGGATTTCATGATGAAACAGGATAACCCGCATATTGCAGATATGCTGTCGCTGGGCAAAGCCAATATCATGCCACCCTCGCCAGCGCTGGATATCGGCATTAAATTGTCGCTGATGAAAGAGCGGTATCTGGGCCGTAAAGAGGTTTGATTGTCAGAAAGAGTAACCATAAAAGACGTTCCGGCATTTATTACTGAAGTGGTGATTGATGACATGCATGATGGCGCGACTTTATTAATCGCTTTCTGCAAAAGAAGCGCAATAAAGAACATATGATCAATTTTCCTGCTCACGCCAGTGTGTGCAGGATGTTTATTCCTGCACTGGTAGTTTATAAACTTGCACGTTTACATATTGCGCCAGGAAGTATCATAAGTCCCAGTTCCAGGCCAAAACCCCCGAATATGGGTTAACGCGCGACGTATCCAGCTTTTTACCGTGCCTTCGGGCTGTCTCATGGAAAGTGCGATCTCACTCTGTGACAGGCCACGATAATAGGCGAGCAAAAGGCTTTGTCGCTGTTCTGACGGTAACTGCGCCATACAGTGCTGAAGGCGGCGCGCTTCAGCAGGACTTTCGTCAGATAGATGTGAACGCTGAAAACCCGCTTCAGCTTCGCTAATTTCCTCAATCGAACAGCATCTGTTCTCGTGTTTGCGCAGAAAATCGATCGCTCTGTTTCTTGCTATGTGACTGAGCCAGATCAGCGGTTGACTGCGCTTGTGGTCGTAGTCGTTTGCCGACTGCCAGATTTGAATAAAGGTGTCGTGAAGGATCTCTTCTGCCCAGTCGCGCCGTCTGACCATACGCAGAATAATGCCGTAAAGCCGGGGAGAGAGGACATGATAGAGCTGCGCCAGCGCAGATTTATCGCCGCAGGCAATCTGGTTCATTAAGTCAGCCTGAATTTGAGGCACAGTTTTTGTCATCGGCTTCCCTGTTAAAGATGTAGCCACAGTATCAGTGGCTACACAGTATAAGTAACGCTTTACGGCATCAGCACGGTATCGATAACGTCGATGACGCCGTTACTCTGATTCACATCATAAGTGGTAATGTTAGCGACATTGCCCTGAGCATCTTTAAGCTGAATGTTGTGCGGGCCGTTTGCCATCACCCGCAGGGATGCGCCATTTACCGTTTTCAGCTCCGCTTTGCCTCCACCCGCTTTGATTTTTTTCTCCAGTGCTTTCATGTCCCGTTTTCCTGCGACCACGTGATAGGTCAGAACGCTGGTGAGCTTCTGTTTGCTCTCTGGCTTAAGCAGAGAGTCGACGGTGCCCTGCGGCAATTTTGCAAAGGCGGCATTGGTCGGCGCGAAAACGGTAAATGGCCCCTTCCCTTCAAGTGTAGGACCCAGACCGGCGGCCTTAACCGCCGCGACCAGCGTGGTGTGATCTTTCGAGTTAACAGCATTCTCAACAATATTTTTTGACGGGTACATGGCAGCGCCACCAACCATGACCGTATCGCTGTCCATGGATGCGGAATAGGTTGCACCGCTGAAAACTAATGCAGAAAAAAGCAGAGTTGGCAGGAATGGTTTCATTTTCACTTCCCTCATTGAGTTTGCAGACAGGGCCGATGTGCCCTCATCTGTTAATACGAATGAGTGAAGAAAACGGATGCAAAAAATTTTAATTATTTTCTTGCGGCATCACCGGATTATTTTTGTTGTGCCGGAATGCGGGCAATCACCTTGATTTCAAAATCAAATCCCGCCAGCCAGGTGACCCCCACCGCGGTCCAGTTAGGGTAAGGCGGTTGCGGAAAAATGGACTGCTTCACCTGCATGATGGTTTCAAACTGGTTCTCCGGATCAGTGTGGAACGTGGTGACATCGACCAGGTCGTCAAAAGTGCAGCCTGCTGCAGCGAGTGTTGCCGCCAGATTTTCAAACGCCCGTTCAACCTGAGCAGGAAAATCGGGTTCGGGCGTGCCGTCAGCACGGCTGCCCACCTGACCGGAGACAAACAGCAGATCGCCTGATCGGATGGCAGCAGAATAACCATGCTGCTGATAAAGGGCATGGCGGTCAGCGGGAAAAACAGTTTCGCGCGTAATCATAGTGGTTCCTTTCATAACGCCAGTCGGCAAAGCAGGATGCGGCGTACACAGGAATGATTTAATATACGCGGCGTATGTCATATTAATCACACATACGCTGCGTATGTCAAATGATATACGAGCCGTATGTGAAAGGAGATCTCATGGCCGCTAAACGTCGCGCTGAAACAATGGAAGAGAACCGTGCAAAGCTGATTGCAGCGGCGCGCACCGCATTTGCTGAAAAAGGGTTTGCGGCAGCATCAATGGATGAACTGACGTCCAGCGTTGGCCTGACCCGTGGTGCGCTTTACCATAATTTCGGCGATAAAAAAGGGCTGCTGGCAGCGGTCGTGGCACAGGTTGATGGTGAGATGGCGCAGCGGGCTAAAGCAGCCGCATCTGGCGTGGCAGATGAGTGGGAGAAGCTGGTGGCAGAAGGCATTGCCTATATTCAGTTAGCCATGGAGGCCGAAGTGCAGCGTATTGTGCTGCGCGATGGCCCGGCGTTTCTGGGCGATCCCGCGCATTGGCCCAGCCAGAACAGCTGTCTGGCAGCCACGCGCGAAACGATTGTGAAGCTGATCGAAAGCGGAACGATCAAGCCGGTAGACGCCGATGCCGCCGCGCATCTGCTGAACAGCGCAGCGCTGAATGCCGCACTCTGGGTCGGCTCCAGCCGTGACCCGGAAAAGGCACTGCCGAAGATGATCGAGGTGTTTATCCAGCTGACGGGCGGCCTGCGCCAGAGTGATTAATCCTGAACATGGCTTCAAACAATAGCCATCAGTGCTGAAGCCAGATTGCATCATCCCGGTTGCTTTAGCCTGCATTGCGCTCAAAGTGGCTGTTCACAAAGGAACGACAGCGCGGCGAGATCGGATCGAGGAACACCTGTTCCGGTGAGCCCGACTCCTCAATCATCCCCTGATGCAGAAACACCGCTTTGTTCGATACGTCACGCGCAAAGCCCATTTCATGAGTCACGATAATCATGGTGCGCCCTTCTTCTGCCAGACTGCGGATCACCCGCAGTACTTCACCCACCAGCTCCGGATCCAGCGCAGAGGTCGGCTCATCAAACAGGATCGCTTTCGGCTGCTGCGCCAGCGCCCGGGCAATCGCCACGCGCTGCTGCTGTCCGCCGGAAAGCTGCGACGGCCAGGCGTCGCGTTTTGCATAGAGTCCCACTTTATGGAGCAGCGCTTCTGCTTCTTCAATTGCCTCTTTATGGCTGCGCTTCTGCACATGAACCGGTGCTTCAATGATGTTCTGCATCACCGTTTTATGCGGCCACAGGTTGAAGCTCTGAAATACAAAGCCGAGCTGCATTCGCATCAGCTTGATGCGACGGCGCTGCTCGCGGCTCAGTTTTTCGTCGGCGTTATCCAGCGTGACGTTCACCTCGCCGACCGCAATTTCGCCTGCCTGTGGCACTTCAAGAAACGGAATGCAGCGTAGCAGCGTACTTTTGCCTGAGCCGCTGGCACCGATCAGCGAAATCACATCGCCATCCTGCGCAGTCAGGCTGATGTCGTGCAGCACTTCGTGTCCCGCATAACTCTTTCTGAGATGACTCAGCATGATGGTGGGTGCGGTCATGAGCGTGCTCCAAAATAGTAAGGTGATAAGCGTCGTTCCAGCATCGATACGCCTTTGCTGACCAGCATGGTGAGTATCAGATAGATCACCGCTGCGCTCAGGAACACCTCCAGCGCCCGGAAAGTGGAAGAGACTATCGAGTCGGCAATGCCAGTCATCTCCATCAGGCTGATAGTGCTGACCAGCGACGTCGCTTTGATCATCGAGATGATCTCATTGCTGTAAGCCGGCAATGCCTGCCGAATCGCAATCGGTAAAGTGATGCGAGTAAAGATTTTATACGACGACATGCCCGAGACTTTAGCGGCCTCCAGCGACTGCTGACTGACGGCACGCAGCCCGCCGCGCAGGATCTCCGAGGTGTAGGCGGCATCATTCAGAATCAGCGCCAGCAAGCCGCACCAGTAGGGATCGCGCAGCAGCGGCCAGAACAGGCTTTCCCGCACCGCCGGTAAACTGCCAAGACCGTAATAGACCATAAAGATCTGTATCAGCAGCGGCGTACCACGAAACAGCCAGACGTAGAAGCGACAGAAAACGCTGCCGACACGCGTCATGCGCAGCAGGTTAAGCAGCAGCGCCAGCACGCCGCCGCCAGACAGTGAGAGCAGCGCCAGGTTGATGGTCAGCGGCAATCCTTTCAGCAGCGCCAGCAGCGTCTGCTGTAAAAACATGATATCCACGTGGACTCCTTATCCCTTCACGCGCTGTTGACCGCGCATCGCAAACTTTTCCACGTAGCGGAAAACCATATCGGAACAGGTGGTGATAATCAGGTAGATCACCGCACCCACGCTGTAGAAGAAAAAGGACATCTGGGTGGAGTTGGCTGCGGTGGAGACCTGGTTCATCGTTTCCACCAGTCCGGTGACCGAGACCAGCGCCGACTCTTTGATCACCGATTGCCACTGGTTGCCCATGCCGGGCAGCGCAGTGCGTAACGCCTGCGGCACGATAATGCGGCGAAACATCATCAGCCGCCCCATGCCGGTCACGGTCGCCGCTTCCAGCGTTCCGCCGGGAATGGCGTAGAAGGCGCCACGGAATACCCCGCTCTGATAGGCACCAGAGATCAGCCCGATGGCAATCGCGCCCGCCACAAAGCCGTTCACATCGAACGGTCCCTGGAAGCCCAGCGCGGTGCCCACGGTGGAGACCACCTGTCGTCCACCGAAGTAGAAGAGGTAGATCACCAGCAGTTCCGGCACGCCGCGAAACAGTGTGATATAGCCTGCCGCCAGTCGCTGCTGCCAGCGCGAACCGGCAATCTGTATCCAGCAGAGCACGCTGCCCAGCAACGCACCCAGCAGCCAGGCGCATATCGATACGCTGACGGTAACGGCGGCGGCATTAAGCAGCACGCCACCCCAGCCCTCATCCCCGAAGCCCAGTATCTGCCAGTCAATATTCATCAGCATCAGCGGTTACGCTTTCGGCGCGACATCTTCGCCAAACCATTTGATCGACAGTTTGCTCAGCGTCCCATCTTTGATCATGGCGTCCAGCGCCTGATTCAGCACCTGCTGCAGCTCACTGTTGCCTTTACGCAGACCAATCGCCGAGCCTGCGCCCAGCACGCCACCGGAGAAGCCATAGCCGCTGCTGCTGATCGACTCAGCATGTTTTTTCACAAAGGCGTTGAGGTTGGTACGAGACGCCATGACGGCATCCACCCGGCCATTCATCAGGTCGGCGAAGGTTTCAGGACCCGCCTGATAGGTGCGGATAGTGGCAACATCGCCCAGGTATTTTTGAAGGAAATCCGCCTGAATGGTGGCGACCTGCACCGCAATGGTTTTGCCTTTGAACGTGGTTTTCAGATCGTCGATTGCTTTTTTCATGCCGGCGTCATCATTCGCCGTCACAATCGTGCCGCTGCCTGGCAGCGTGGCCAGCGGGCTTTTTTTCGCAGTCACAAAGCTGGAGACGCTGACGGTGTACTGATGGGTAAAATCGATCGCTTCAGCACGTTTTGGCGTTACGGTCACCGCATCGATCACCGCATCATATTTACCGTCGATAAGACCTGGGATCATGCCCGACCATTTCTGGGCGATGATTTCATATTTAAAGCCAGCACGTTTAGCCAGTTCCGCCACCATATCCGGCTCATAGCCGACGATTTTGCCGCTCGGTGTGGTCTGGTTGAACGGAGGATAAGCCGCTTCAGTCGCAAACTTCAGGGTGCCGAAATCTTTCGCCTGGCTGAACGCGGAAGTGGCGAGCAGCGCGACGGTCAGAGAAGCCGTGAACAGGCGGTTACGCATCATCATATAAACCTCATTTATTTATTATTAAGAGAGTAAATCAATTGCAAGGCGGGTCAGCGCCTGCGTCCCGGCGGTAATGCTGCGTTCGTCCGGCTGATAGTCGGAGTTATGCAGGTGATCGTCACGGCCCGGCGTGGCCGATCCAATATGAATCTGGCAGCCCGGTACCCGTTCCGTGAACAGTGAAAAATCTTCGGCACCAAAGCTGGCGCTGGGCTGCGCAATGATGGGCTTATCAAACTGATGCGACAGAATCTGTTCCAGTGAATCGATCAAACGATCGTCATTCATCAGAGGCGGCACGCCGCGCTGGAAGTTAACCTCCACCCGTACGTTTTGCGCCAGCGCCACCCCTTCGCACATCCGTTTAAACGAGGCTTCCATAGCAGCGCGTACTTCCGGCGACTTAGTCCGGATGGTGCCCTGAAACAGGCAGCTATCGGGAATGATATTGTGGGTGGTACCACCCTGAATGTGCCCGATGGTTAGTACGGCGGAGTAAGCGGGATCGCGTTCACGTGAGATGAGGGTCTGTAGCTGGCTGATGAGATGCACGGTCGCGATAATCGGATCGGTGCCCATGTGAGGACGTGCCGCGTGGGTCGATACGCCATGTACCGTAACGTCGAATTCATCACTGGAGGCGGTGCTGGCCCCGCGCGTCAGGGCGACGTCCCCCGCAGCCAGTTCAGGCTTGTTATGCAGGGTCACGGCCCAGTCGATGCCATCTGCCGCGCCGTCCGCAATCATCGCCTCAGCGCCACTTTCTGGCGTCTCCTCCGCGGGCTGGAATATCAGCCGGACCCGGCCTTTGAGCTGCTGACGATAGTGCGGCAGGATCGTTGCCACACCCAGCATCGTTGCGGTGTGAATATCATGCCCACAGGCATGCATTTTTCCGGGATAGCGGCTGGCAAACGGTAAACCGGTCTGCTCATGGATTGGCAACGCGTCCATGTCGGCGCGCAACAGCAGCGTCTTACCCGGCTCTGCGCCGTCGATATCCACCACAACACCGCTGCGACCAACGCCGGTGCGGGGATTGAGTCCCAGCGCCTGCAGATACTCTGTGACCAGGCTGGCGGTACGCAGCGTATCAAAGCCTAATTCCGGATGCGCATGGATATCACGTCGAATCGCCACTAACTGCGATTCAAGTTCATTAACTCTGGCTTTTATTTCCCCGGCCAGTCGTGCTTTTTCCTGATTCATAGCAGCCCCGGCAATATGCGATCGGCACTTTGCTGCCGACCGCTATTTTAATCTTATCCTGATGGCGGACGTTGATGACCGTTTATTTATTCACAGCACGCGACAGAAAGCAACGCGCAACAGCCTGCTCTACATGCTTAAAAATCAATAAGATAGTGTTATTTATTGGAAACCTGTATGAGATAACAGCGGATCAGCAATAATATTAATAATCCGCCACACGACATTACTTTCCCTACTGTCACTGAGGTGATATTGCGCTTTTATCCGGAGAGGGAACAAAGAAGTCTGCCAGTATTTCCGCTAATTTCTCGGGTTGTTCGTCGGGAATAAAATGGCCGCAGTTGAGAACAGTTTCACTGCTTACCTGATGCGCTACGGTGCGCAGCGGGGTGGCCATATCGGGTATCGATCCCTGGTCGGCACTGACAGCCAGCAGCGGTAAAGCCAGTTTGCCTGTTAACGCGCGCTGTCGATTCTGCTCTGCCGACTGTGCAAAAGCGCGGTAAAAAGCCAGTCCGGCCCGCAAGGCTCCGGGCTGCTGAAAAACGCGCAGATATTCACGACGGGCTGCCGCATCGATGCGATGTGGATTAGCTGACTTACGGTTAAAAAACCAGTCCAGGTAGATCGCCTCTCTGCCAGTGATCAGCGCTTCCGGTAAATCATCCACACAGTGAAATCCAAAATGCCAGGTTTTCCAGGCGCTATCACCCACCATTGGCAGTAAGTCAGGCAGTGTGATGCCGGGAATGCCGCCATCCAGCAGCGCGAGACGCCTGACCTTTTCGGGATGGCCTGCCGCCAGTGACCAGGCGACCCACGCCCCGATATCATGCCCGGCCAGATGAAAGCGTTCGATACCCAGCTGGTCCAGCAGCGCCAGTATGCGCTCTGCCACGCTGTCAGTGTCGTAACCACTGGCTGGAAAGTCAGAATCACCCTGCCCTGGCAGGTCGGGTGCGATCACGTGAAAGCGGCTGGCAAGCAAGGGAATAACCTCCCGCCAGGCATAACTGCTTTGCGGGAAACCCGCGAGCAAAACCACAGCCTCAGCGTGTTCACTGCCTGCGCTGAGGTAGTGCAGCCGCTGCGCGTCAATATTAATGAAGTGGTGCTGGTAGAGTGGATATACGTGCATAAAACCTCCGGAAAATAAGGAAACGATCACTTCCTTAATGAATAAAAAATTTAGTCGAGTAATTTCAGCGCCAGGGGGATGATGCTTGCATCGGGCCGGGTCGCAGCAACTTTACCGGCTACCCGCATCCCCAGCACGATGCAAAGCATTAACGAAGCGGTGGCCTCTCTGTCCAGTGCGGGATTGATCGAACCATCCTGCTGACCCAGGCTGATTATCTGCTGCAGATTCTGCTGGTTGCGTATTAGCGCCGCGCTGACGGCTCCGGCAAGTTCCTCATCCAGAGTTTGCAGCTCCACGGCGCTGACAGCGACCAGACAGCCGCGCTCACCTTCGACATCGCGCACTGAATCCACATAAAAATTGAGTAGCGCCGCCAGTTTCTCACGGCCATTTTCACATTGCGCCAGCCGCGCGGCTAAACTGCTGTTACGCTTTGAGAGATAGCGAGCAAAGACGCTTGCAAACAGCGTGCGCTTGTCGGTAAAAGCTTTATAGATGCTGCCGGTAGTGAGTTGCATTGCCTGGCCCAAATCGCCTATCGAGGTGGCGTGATAGCCCTTTTGCCGGAATACCAGCATTGCGCTGTCCAGTGCCGCATCGGTATCAAACGCCCGCGGTCGTCCCCGCTCTTTAAAACGGTTATCGTTCATCGCAAACACCATTAGAGAATGATCATTTCCTTTAAGATAGACTGATTTGTCCCGCAATGAAAATCTTTTTCCCAGCAGCTAAACAATGCATTATGACGCTGATACGCATTTCATAACCTTTCTCCAGCCCCTCCCCCCTCTGACCTGACGCAAGGCACTGAAGCTTAAGCCTCATCTATACTGCAGCTTATCTTTGCTGAAGGAGCCCAATCATGGGAATGAGCTGGTTCACCCTCTGGCCGCCACTGGCACGCGTGCTGTTTATCCTCGCCTGTCTGACCATTATTCTCACCGGCCTTTATCTGGCAGCACCGCTGATCAATCAGGTTCTGCTGGCGATGTTACTGGCCATCATGCTTGATCCCCTGATTACCCGGCTGGAAAACAAACGCATACCGCGCATCGTCTCGTCACTACTGATGATTATGCTGATGCTGTTGATCATGGTGGTCACTATCCTCAAGTTAACCGTGCTGACCCCCGATTTGATGCAGCTCAGCCGCCAGGCGCCCGTGCTGCTGGCGGCCCGGCTTGAACAGCTGACGCTGGCCTTTGCCCGGCTCGATATCGGTATGACGCCCGACCAGTTGCTGACCTTTGTGGATGCGGGGGCAATAGTGCGCATCGTCACTGCATTTCTGACGCAAATTCCCGGCGTCATCTCCTGGTGGATCATGGTGTTCCTGATGCTGCTGTTCATGCTCTATGAGATGCCGCTGCTGAAAGCGGCGCTTCAGCAGCGGGTCAGCGGAAAAAATCAGGCCTTTTATCTGGCGCTGCAGGAGGGAATTGAGAGCGTTATTGTTTATGCCAGGGTGAAAACATTGACCAGTATTCTTGGCGGGATCATCGTGGGTTTAGGTGCACACCTGATCGGACTGAAGTTTGCCTTTTTCTGGGGCGTGTTAATGTTTATTTTTAACTACGTGCCGGTGCTGGGTTCTTTCCTGGCCGCAATTCCGCCAGTGATCCAGAGCTACATCATGTTTGATTTACAGGTTGCGCTGGCGGTCTCAGGCTTCTTTATGGTGCTGAACCTCTGCCTGAGTTCGGTGATTGAACCTCTGCTGATTGGTAAACGACTCAATCTGGCGCTCACCACACAGCTGCTGGCGTTTCTCTTCTGGCAGGCATTACTGGGGATTACGGGCGGGATACTGGCTATTCCTCTGACCTATCTGATTAAGAAGGTCCTGCTGGCGAGCAATCCGCAGCAGGACCCGGAGTCAGAGTTAACTCAGTGACGCCGTCTTCACCCGCCATGCGCGGGTGAGGCGTTTCTCAATCTCAACCACAATGAAGATCGCGATGCTGACAATTAGCGAAATCAGCCAGTAGTTAATTGGCAGTGGGCGCGTACCAAACAGCGTATTCATTAATGGCACATAGATAATGATCGCCTGAAGAACAATCAGTACCAGCGTCACCAGCCAGATTCCGCGGTTTTTCAGCAGACCGCGATCCAGTGAGAAGCCATCAGAATTACGGCAGTTAAGCATGTAAGCCCACTGCGCGGTGACCAGCATCTGCAGGAGGACGGTGCGGATAAACTCAGCGCTGTAGCCGCGCGGTTGCAGCCAGGCCTCCAGCACAAAGGCACTGATGGAGATTAGCAGGCCGACAAACACCACGCGCCAGATAGCATAAGCATTCATTACATGCGCTTTCACATTACGCGGTGGCCGGCGCATCGCATTGGCTTCAGCAGGTTCAAACGCCAGACCAAACGACAGCGTGGCCGACGTCGCCATGTTCATCCACAGGATCTGTACCGGAGTCAACGGCAGCAGATTGCCCATCAGAATCGCGATAATAATCAGCAGGCCCTGCGCCAGGTTTGTTGGCATGATAAACAGAATGGTTTTCCTGAGGTTGTCGTAAACGCGACGTCCTTCTTTCACCGCCGCAGCGATAGTGGCGAAGTTATCGTCGGCCAGAATCATATCGGCCGCCTCTTTTGTCACCTCGGTGCCTTTGATGCCCATCGCAATGCCGACGTTGGCCTGTTTCAGCGCCGGTGCGTCATTCACACCGTCGCCGGTCATGCCGACGATCTCACCGCTCGCTTCCAGCGCTTTCACCAGACGCAGTTTATGTTCCGGGCTGGTTCGGGCGAAGATGTCATAGGTTTTTGCGGCGTCGGCCAGTTCGGCATCGCTCATGTGTTCAAGCTGGTAGCCGGTGATGGCGGCCTGACTGTTGCCAATACCCAGCATCTGACCAATCGCCATCGCGGTTTCCTGATGGTCGCCGGTGATCATTTTGACGCGAATACCCGCTTTCTGACACTCGTCGATGGCGGCAATCGCTTCCGGGCGTGGGGGATCCATCATGCAGGCAAGACCCAGCAGCACCATGTCACTTTTCAGATCGGCATGGTCCAGCGCGGTAACGGGTGCAGATGTTCGCTTCCAGGCGGCGGCTACGGTGCGCAGCCCTTCGCTGGCGTAAGTGGTGATGGCGGCATCCCAGTAAGCGCGATCAATCGGCTCGGCGCCCTCCGGTGTTTGCTGCTGCTGACACAGCGTCAGCAGTACATCTGGCGCACCGGTCAGCAGCACATAAGATTCGCCGCTGGCAACACAACTGACCGCCATATATTTATAGAGGGAATCGAACGGCAGCTTGCTCACCACCTCAACCGGCTGAGGTGTCGTCTGGCCCTTCGCCGCCAGCACCTTCAGCGCGCCTTCAGTCGGGCCGCCAACAATCGTCCAGTGACCCTGACTTTCCTGACGCAGCTGGCTTTCATTACAGGTGTCTACCGCATGCAGGAACTGCTGAAACAGCGGATCCTGGGCCGCAGAGAGTCCACTTGCGTCGCCCTGCTCAGCAACAATCTCCCCTTTGGGTTCATAGCTGTTTCCGCTGACGCGCCAGCGGCTCTTCGCCAGCACTACGGCTTTCACCGTCATCTCATTCATGGTGAGCGTGCCGGTTTTATCGGAACAGATCACGGACATCGCGCCCAGTGTTTCGACAGTCGGCAGCTTACGGATAATCGCTTTAGTGCGCGCCATCGACTGCACGCCCAGCGACAGGATGATGGAGATGATAGCGGGAAGACCTTCCGGCACGGCCGCAACCGCCAGGCTGATCACGGAAAGAGACAGCTCACCCAATGGAATGTCACGCAGCAGGTAACCGAAGATAAACAGAGCGACCATCATCAGCAGGATGATGAAAAAGATCGCTTTACCCAGTTTGTCAATCTGCACCAGCAGCGGGGTTTTAGCCTCTTTTATGCCGCTGATCATTTCGTTGATATGGCCCAGTTCCGTGTCACCCCCACTGGCGATGACCACACCTGAGGCGGTGCCGGAACTGACTGTGGTGCCCGAAAACGCCAGATTCAGACGGTCCCCCAGCGATTTTTCACCGCTCAGCGTGTCGATTTTCTTCGACACCACCGTTGATTCGCCGGTAAGTATCGCCTCTTCAACCCGCAGGTTATTAACTTCAAACAGTCTCAGGTCAGCCGGGATTTTGTCGCCGGGTCGTAACATCACCACGTCACCGACCACAATATCGCGTGTTGCGACGGTGACCTGTTTGCCGTCCCGCACCAGCATCGCTTCACTGGCGAGCATGTTCTGAATGCTTTTCAGCGATTTCTCGGCATTGCTCTCCTGAATAAAGCCGATTAGGGCATTGATAACGGCCACGCCGATAATGACAAAGGTATCAACCCAGTGGCCCATAAGCGCGGTGATCACCGCTGCGGCCAGCAGAATATAAATCAGCACATCTTTAAAATGGGCGATAAATTTGAGCAGCGCTGATTTATCCGCTTTTTGCGGCAGCGCGTTTGGCCCCTGTTTATGCAGACGTTCCTGTGCGTCAGCAGTCGATAATCCTGCTGGAGAGCTTTGCAGGTCAGAAAATATCTCGACTACACTACGCTGATACCAGGGGCGCTCAGATAAAGCTAACGCTTTATCCTGCTTATCATTATTTAGCATATATAAACCTCGTGCCATTTAGCGATGAATTAAAGGCGCAATTAAAAGACATGCATTTTGCGGGGAGCCGCTCCCGCCGGTAATGACCGATATCATATTTAGGTAAGAAACGTCTGATGAATAACATAAAATGGCTAAATTAAATCTAACCTATATTATGAGAATAACAACGTTGTTTTTGTTTAGGTAAGGTTTAAGTATGCTGATGCAGTGTGCTTCGGCTTGTACTCTGGCTCGCAAAAGGAAACTCTGATGAAAAAACAGAGCATTATCATGCTTTGCGGTTTCGTTATTCTCGCGGTCACCGCAACCACATTAGTCGGCTTACTGACCTGGCTGGTGGTCTCTCATATGGCAGCGTAA
Source organism: Pantoea alfalfae (assembly GCF_019880205.1). Taxonomy (NCBI): domain Bacteria; kingdom Pseudomonadati; phylum Pseudomonadota; class Gammaproteobacteria; order Enterobacterales; family Erwiniaceae; genus Pantoea; species Pantoea alfalfae. Next base: position 136,916 of record NZ_CP082293.1, on the reverse strand, counting down.
CCCGATCCAGGCGAAGCGGCCCTGCCGTCTCGTTAAAATAAGATTACGAATATTAAAAAATATTTTTATCCCGGTGGCGATAAGCACCAGGCTAATGACGCCTTAACGCTTATTAAACCGCAGTGAAATAGCTGATGTTAAGGCGAATAAAATGATTAAACGCAAGGTTATTCCTGTTTTTCTCTGTTGCTTATTTATGACAGCGTGCGATGAAAAAAAAGAACCGGACGCGCCACCACCCCGCGTAATAAAAGTTTTTACCCTTGAGCCGGACATTGCGCAGAATATTCGGGTATTTCCTGCCCGTATTCAGGCTGGAGATAATACCGACCTGGCTTTCAAAAGGGCGGGCCAGCTGGTACAGCTCGACATCCGTGACGGAATGCCCGTGAAAGCGGGTCAAATTATTGCCACCCTGAACGACACGGATGCGACACTACGGGTGCGCGATCGTCAGACCGCGCTACAGCTGGCGGAGCGGCAATTTCAGCGCTTTAACACGCTGGCCCAGCGCAGCGCCGTTTCAAAATCGGAAATGGATGTGCAGCGTGCTAACCGTGATGCCGCCGCTACCGCACTGAAAATCGCGCAGGAAGAGTTACAGTTCCTGACCCTGCGCGCGCCGTTTGATGGGGTGATTGCCAGAGTACAGGCGCGTAATCATCAGGTCGTAGCCGCCGGACAGCCGATTGCGCTGCTGACCCGGGCCGATCTGCTCGATGTTATCTTCACGCTGCCTGAAACCCTCTTTACCAGCCTGGACATCCAGAATATTCACTATCAGCCGGAGGTGCAGTTTAACGCCCTGCCAGGCCGCTTTTTCAACGCGCAATATAAAGAGCACACCAGCCAGACCGACGCTGCCACGCTGACGTACCAGGTGGTGCTGACCATGCTGCGTCCCGATGATCTGCCTGGCGTTGCCGGCCTTAGCGGCTCAGTGCGCGTTAAGCTGCATAACCTGCCGAATGCCCCAGCGCAGCCGCGGCTGGTGGTACCGGCGGCTGCGGTGTTCAATCCCGATCGCAGCCCCACTAATCAGCCGCACGTCTGGCTGGTTGAGCAGGATGGCGAGGCTCTGCGCATTAAAGATCGCCCCGTCGAAGTAGGTCGTCTTACCGCGCAGGGCATTGAAATTATCAGCGGGCTGCAGCCGGGCGACCGCATTGTTGCTGCCGGTGTGGGTGAGCTGCGTGACGGTGAAGCGGTGCGCATCTGGCAGCGTGAGCGGGGGTTATAATGCGTATTCAGGAGCACTTTCTTGATAAACCCATTCGCATCTGGATGGTTATTCTGCTGCTGGGCGTGGGCGGCATTTATGCCCTGCTGAACATTGGCCGCCTTGAGGATCCGCTGTTTACCATCAAGTCGGCGGTGATTGTCACCCACTATCCTGGCGCGTCAGCCCAGCAGGTCGAAGAAGAGGTGACCCTGCCGCTGGAGAATGCGCTGCAGCGCCTGCCATCACTGGACAATGTCACGTCTATTTCAGGCAACGGCTTGTCGCAGATTACCGTCAATATCCACACCCGCTATCTTGCCGATCAGCTGCCGCAAATCTGGGATGAGCTACGTCGCCGCGTCGGCGATGCGGCCCGGCAGTTTCCTCCAGGCGTGCAGGCTCCACTGGTGAACGACGACTTCGGCGATGTGTATGGCTATTTCTTCGTTATCCACGGCAAAGACTTTACGAACAGCGAACTGCGTAACTATGCCGATCAGCTGCGGCGCGATCTCGTACTGGTGCCGGGCGTGGCGAAAGTCGCGGTAGCGGGCGTTGAGCAGGAGGAGGTCCGCATTGCCCTTTCCGCCAGCAAAATGACCGCCTATGGTATGACGCCGCAGCGCATCGCCGATCTGCTGAACCGGAATAACAGTGTTGCCAGTGCCGGCACGCTGCGGGTCGATAGCGAATCCATCCGTTTTCACCCTACCGGCGAGCTAAAGACACTCGACGACCTGGCGAATCTGCCCATTCTGCCTGCGGGCAGCGCGCAGAACGTGCATCTGCGCGATATCGCCACCCTGACACGTGGCGTGACCGATAACCCGGCCAATATCTACTTTGCCGATGGTGAAGCGGCACTGGCAATCGGCATTTCGTTTGCGCCTGGCGTCAACGTGATTGATGTTGGCGACGCGCTCTCCGCCCGGATAGCGCACTATCAGCAGGATACCCCCGCCGGGATCAGCCTGAAGGTGTTCTACAATCAGGCGCACGAGGTGAAACAGTCTGTTGATGGCTTTATCCTCAACTTTCTGATGGCGTTGGCAATTGTAGTGGGAACGCTGCTGCTGTTTATGGGCCTGCGCAGCGGCATGGTGATTGCCGCATCACTGGCACTTAACGTGCTCGGCACACTACTGATCATGTACCTGTTTAAACTGGAACTGCAGCGGGTATCGCTGGGCGCGCTGATTATTTCGCTCAGCATGCTGGTGGATAATGCCATCGTCGTCGTCGAAGGGGTGAAGATCGATCATCAGCGCGGACATCCTTTACAGCAGGCGATTTCCCGCATGGTACGCCGTACAGCCCTGCCCCTGCTGGGTGCCACGATTATCGCGATACTTGCCTTCGCACCGATTGGCCTGTCGCAGGACTCAACCGGCGAATATTGTAAATCGCTGTTCCAGGTGCTGCTGATTTCGCTGATGCTGAGCTGGGTAACCGCGCTGACACTGACCCCGGTATTTATTAACTGGAGCGAGAAACGTCGTGGCGCAGCGAAGCCCGCCAAAACTGACCTCTCCGATCCTTACCAGGGCATCGTTTTTCGGCTCTACCGCCAGGCGCTGGGCGGCCTTTTGCGTTTTCGCTTGATCACGCTGGCGACGATGATCGCGCTGCTGGCACTGTCGCTGTATGGCTTTACTCTGGTGAAGCAGAACTTTTTCCCCTCATCCAGCACGCCGGTCTTTTTTACCGATCTCTGGCTGCCCTATGGCACCGATATTCACTACACCGCAGATACTGCGGGGGAAATAGCCCGGTTTATTAATCAGGATCCGGCTGTTACGGCAACGGTGACTACAGTGGGTCAGGGTGCACTGCGTTTTACCCTGACCTATGACGCGGCGCGCCAGTACAGCAACTTCGCACAGATTATGGTGCGGGTTAAGGATGCCCGGCAGCTGGATGCACTGGCGCTGAAGACCGAGCATTATATTCAGCAGAACTTCCCGCAGGTGAATCAGCGCATCAAGCGCATTCAGTTTGGCAGCGCCAGTGACAGCGCGATTGCCCTGAGAGTAACCGGCCCGGATCCGGAAGTGCTGCGTCACATCGGCAGCCAGCTGGATGCGATTTTTCTGGCGGATGGATCGACGTTCCCGGTACGTAATGACTGGCAGGAGCGCAGCAAAGTGATCCGCCCGGTCTATTCGGCACTGCGTGGTCAGGAGCTGGGCATTGATAAGCGCGATATCGATCAGGCGCTGAGAATGAATTTCAGCGGCGATGCCGTGGGCATTTTCCGGGACGGATCGCGGCTGATGCCGGTGATGCTCTATCCGGCTGATGAAGAGCGGCAGAGTGTTGATCACATCGAAAACATTCAGCTCTGGAGCGCTGCCCTGCAGCACTTTGTGCCGCTGAGCAATGTGATTTCTGACTTCCGGCTGGAGTGGGAGAACCCGCTGATTATGCGTCGTGACCGTACGCGCGTGATGACGGTGCAGACGGATCCCGATCCCGCCTCAGGCTTAACGTCCGCGCAGGTAGTAGCACGGGTTCAGCCGCAGATCGATCAGCTTAAACTCCCGGCGGGCTATCGACTGGATTGGGGTGGCGAACTTGAGAGCTCACGAGAAGCACAAAGTGGTCTGCTGAGTTCGCTGCCGGTAGGATTTCTGGCCATGTTCATCATTACCGTGCTGATGTTCAACTCGCTGCGTGACGCCGTCGCAATCTGGATCACCGTGCCGCTGGCGATGATTGGTGTGACCTGTGGCTTTTTGATCACCGGTATTCCCTTTGGCTTTATGGCGCTGATCGGGCTGCTCAGCCTGTCAGGGATGTTGCTCCGCAACGGGATCGTGCTGATTGAGGAGATCCGGCTGTTCCGGCAGGAGAAGCCGTTGCAGCTCGCGATTATTGATGCGGCGACGTCGCGCCTCCGCCCTATCCTGCTGACGGCCTTTACTACCGTACTGGGCCTGCTGCCGCTGTTGCGCGACGTTTTCTTCCAGAGCATGGCGGTGGTGATTATTTTTGGTCTGGGATTTGCAACGGTGCTGACCCTGCTGGTGCTGCCGGTGATCTATCGCTGCTTCCACGGACGGGAGGCGCACGGTGAATAAGACCGGGCTGGCAATGCTGAAGACGCTGGCCTGCATCACCGCCGTGTCGTTTTTCACGCTGTATCAGAGTTACGACAGCTACCATTACGACGTTAATCTGACGCTGAATGTGCTGAGTTTTATCTCGACCATTGCTACGCCGCTCTATTTTCTGCTGAGCGGCTATCTCGACGCGGGCGAGCTGCACACACCCGCATGGCAGCTTGGCAAAATTCGCCGCATTATGCTGATTTTTATCTTCTGGTTCAGCTTTTTCTGGTTTGCCGGGATGCACCACAAAGGCTACCTGATCCAGCCGTGGTTTGTGATTGCACTGATTGTCATTTACATCTCGCATCCGCTAATCGACTGGCTGATTCAGCGGCCTGGCGCAATGGCAGCAGGGATTTTATTGTTGCTGGTGCTGGCCTTTGCTTATGACCTGCTCGCCAGCCTCTATCCGGACCAGCGGGCCTTTTCGCTGCTGCCACAGTACCGAATCTGGACCTGAGTACTTTATTACCTTACGGGCCGACTGATGGCTGCGCCACGGGTGATGCAGTTACTGACATCACCCAGAGTCATAAAGGTGAGCCTTCTACTGCTGCCCGCGGTGTATCTCTTTACCTGGCTGTATGAGCGCTATTACTTTATCGCGCGCTTTCTGGCGACCCACAATGATGTGGTGCTGACCGGCTCACAGGTTTATCTGCTGGTGGTGCTGATCGTGATCAGCATTAACGCTATCCGGCTGCCGGATAAAGCCCAATGGCTGACCTCATTTCTGACCACACTCGGCAAGACCATGACCGGTGTTTATATCCTGCATTACCTGATTTTTGGTGTGCTGGCAGCCGCTATCCGCATTCAAACTCTGGGCGATAAACTGCTGGTCATCGCCCTGACGCTGATCATCTCGATGGCGCTGTCACTTCTGCTGTTGCGCATCCCCGGCGTCCGTAAGCTGATCAGCCTGTAGTCGCCGCGCGGCCCGCTCAGTTGCTGCACGGCGCGTAGCAATGAACTCAGCCATTTTCGCCCGTGCCTGCGCCACCTCCGCGGGCGGCGCGGTCTGCGGCGAGCCGGAGGAAAACGGTGGTTCGGGGTCATATTCCATCTGCAGCTGAACGGCTCTGGCGACGGCGTCTCCTGCGATTTCCGCCACCAGCGTCAGGGCAAAATCGATGCCGGAGGTGACGCCTGCGCCGCTGATACGGTTGCGGTCACGCACCACCCGCTGATTCACTGGCTCCGCGCCCAGCAAAGCTAGTTGATCGATGGAACTCCAGTGTGAGGTCGCTCGGTATCCTTTCAGCAATCCGGCAGCGCCCAGCACCAGCGAACCGGTACAGACCGAAGTGACCCATTGCGCCTGGTCAGCCTGCCGTCGCAGAAAATTCAGCGTTTCATCATCCGACATCAGGGCAATCTGTCCTGGCCCGCCCGGTACGCAGATCACATCCAGTAATGGACAATCGTCAAAGGTGGTAGTCGGTAATATCGACAGGCCGCGATCGGAGCGTACCGGCTGACGATTTTTCCAGATCAGATGGCACTCCACGCCGGGCGTGCGTGCAAATACCTCCCACGGGCCGGTTAAATCGAGCTGGGTAACATCAGGGAAAAGTAACAGACCAATCTGTAGCGGACGATTCATGCGTAAACTCCGGCGGGTGATGAGTGACCATCATGCCGTGATGCCCGGTCAGATAGCAATCCTGGGCGCTGGAGGCGCTTTACAGTGATGTCCGGGGAAGTCGTGTAAAGCAGCATCAGGCCACGCCGAGAAAACGCAACAGCGCGGTCATCGCTGCCGCCCCCAGAATAATGACAATCAGTGGAGCCCGACGCCAGGCCAGCAACAGGGCAAACCCCACGCCCGCCACCCGTGCCACACCGGCAAAATGCTGGCCTTCAAACAGCGTGGTGGTCGCCGCGACGGCCAGCAGTAACACAGTGGCAGCGTCGGAGAGCATCTGCTGAGTGCGCTCGCTGATAGGCAGACGATTTCCCAGCCTGACACCGGCAAAGCGCATCAGATACGTTCCGGCGGCCAGCATGGCGATGCCGGCAATGATCATTCCCTGATGCGTCATTTGCGCGATCTCCATGTCAGCAGGCCCAGCAGCGAGAACAGTACTGGCATGCCCGCCGGAACCAGCGGCGTCGCCAGTAAGTAGAGCAGCGCGCCGACGGTGGCGGGGATTCTGGTTCGCCGCTGGCGCAGCGCCGGGAAGATCAGAGCAATCAGGATCGCCGGAAACACCGCATCCAGCCCAATCATTGAGACATCAGGAATAAACTGACCAATCGCCGCCCCGGTCATAACACTCACCGGCCAGATTAAGCCGATACCGATGCCGCACAGCCAGTACGCGCTGCGACGCTGGGCAAGCTGTGGTTGTGAGATACCAAACACCACGCTTTCATCATTCATAATGTGACAGCCAAACCAGCCCAGGGAACCCTTTCCCACCAGATCTTTGACCGCAATGCCAAAAGGGAGATGACGTGCATTCACCAGCAGGCCCGCAGCGGCCGCGGTAAAGGGACTGCCGCCGCCAGCCACAATGCCGATAAACAGAAACTCAGACGCACCTGCCAGCACCAGCGTTGACAGTGCCAGCGGTACCCAGAGCGGAAACCCGTCGGCGGAGGCCAGCGAGCCATAGGATAAACCGACAATTCCATCAGCCAGGCAGACCAGAAAAATCGCTTTGATCACCCCTTTGTCCAGCAACTGCATTTGCGGAAAAAGCATTTCTCTGTCTCATAATGAACGTATAATCCGATATAATGAACACTGCAGCGGCGTTTTACAAGCCGAACAATTCGTTCGTTATAAAAAACTTTTCGTTTATCAGGAGTGCGTTTGAATACCCCTATCAGCATCATTGCCAATGCCTTAGTGCGTGAACGTCAGCGAGCCGGCCTGTCACTGGCCGAAGTCGCGCGCCGCGCCGGTATCGCCAAATCAACGCTCTCACAGCTGGAGGCGGGTAATGGCAATCCGGGCATTGAGACGCTGTGGTCACTGTGCGTAACGCTGAATATTCCGTTTTCACGGCTGCTGGAGCCGGATGCGCGTCGTCTGCAGGTGATCCGCCGTGGAGAGGGCCTGACAGTAACCGCCGATCTGGCTGACTATCAGGCGGTTCTGCTGGCATCCTGCCCGCCTGGCGTCCGGCGTGATATCTATCTGCTGGAGGTTCAGCCTGGCAGTGAGCGCATATCGCAGCCCCATATTCCCAATACTATAGAGCATATTATTATTGCTAAAGGTCGGGCGCTGGTGGGGCCGGTGGACAGCGCGGTAGAGCTGGATGTGGGTGATTACATTACCTATCCGGGCGACGAGCTGCATATCTTTCGGGCGCTGGAAGCCGATACGATGGCGCTGCTGGTGATTGAGCACAGCTGATCACTATTCAGGGAGCTTCTGCAGGGTTTCTGCGGGCGTGAGGTGAGTGATTAGCTGCACCTCACTGCTCAGCCTGATCTCCGGATAGTGCTCGCGCATCCCTTCCAGCAGCACCTCATCAGGCCATTCCTCCTGTTTTCCCAGCATTGCGGCGACTTCGCTTAAGCGCAGCGTGTCGACCTGCGTCACCGACACGATTACCGCGTCATTTTCATCCTGCTGATTCACCAGTCTCAGCGGGCCAATGGTGATATCGCCCTCCAGCCAGCGAATTGTCGAGGTTTTCTCTCCGCACCTGACGGCTGGCATCAGACGCGGGACAAGCGTGAGTTGTTGCATTTCCGCTCCTTTTAAACGCTCTTTGATACCCGAAACAAAAGCACAAACCCGGGTTGAAAACAAATCCATTAATGTTATGTTATAACATATCTTTAATTGCGTTCTTACAGGTAACACCATGACACTCTCTGCTCTGACATCAGACGATCCCCGTCTGCCGGTTGCCGTTCTCTCTGGCTTTCTCGGTGCCGGTAAAACTACCCTGCTTAATCATATACTGAACAACCGCGAAGGACGTCGCATAGCGGTGATCGTCAATGATATGTCTGAAATTAATATTGATGCTGCGCTGGTGCGCGATGGCGGTGCGCAGCTCTCCCGCACCGACGAAAAGCTGGTCGAAATGAGTAACGGCTGTATCTGCTGCACGTTGCGAGAAGATCTGCTGCTGGAGGTAAAACGTCTGGCTCAGGCCGGGCGTTTCGATCACCTGGTGATTGAGTCTACCGGTATTTCTGAACCGCTGCCGGTCGCCGAAACCTTTACGTTTGAAGATGAAGCGGGTGAAAGTCTTTCAGCCTATGCCCGGCTGGATAGCATGATTACCGTGGTGGATGGCTTTAACTTCCTGCGCGATTACCGTTCAGTCGATGATCTTCAGTCGCGCGGTGAGTCGCTGGGCGAGCAGGATGAGCGATCCGTGGTTGATCTGCTGGTGGATCAGATTGAGTTTTGTGATTTGCTGGTGCTGAACAAAACGGACCTGCTCAGCCCGGCGCAGCTGCACCAGTTGAAGGGCATGCTGCAGGCGCTTAATCCGCATGCGCTTATTGTGAACAGTGAGTTTGGGCAGGTTCCGCTGGACTGCCTGCTGAATACCGGCCGGTTTGATTTTGACCGGGCAGCGCAGGCACCCGGCTGGCTGCAGACCCTGCGCGGTGAGCATCAGCCGGAATCGGAGGAGTATGGCATTCGTAACTTTGTCTATCGCGCCCGTCGTCCGTTCCATCCGCAGCGTTTCTGGCATGCAGTAAACCACCAGCTTGATGGCGTTATCCGCTCTAAAGGCTACTTCTGGCTGGCCAGTCGGCCGGAATATGCCGCGATGTGGTCGCAGGCGGGCGCAGTGGCACGTCAGGGTTATGCCGGGCGCTGGTGGGTCAGCGTGCCGCGAACTGAATGGCCACAGGATGCGGATTCGCTCAACTTTATCGCTGAACAGTGGCAGGAAGGTACCGGCGACGCGCGCCAGGAGCTGGTCTTTATCGGCATTGAGATGGACGAGAAGAGCGTCCGTGCCGCGCTGGATCATGCGTTGCTGACACCACAGGAGATGGCTGCGGGGCCTGAACAGTGGATCACTCTGGCCGATCCGGTGCCCGCGTGGTTCGATGAAACCACCGCCTGACGTAGCGGTTGACGTACTTCTTTGACTTCGCAATAGTAAGCGAACCGGCGGGTAGCAGTTTTTCACTAATCCCTGTTCAGGAGAGACCAGATATGCCACAACGTATTGCTGTAATCGGTGCAGGCGTGCTGGGTTTAGCCGTCGCGCAGTCATTGTCGCGACGGGGCGCACAGGTCACCGTCTTCGATAAAAACTATCCTGGCAACGGAACCAGTCAGATCAGCTACGCCTGGGTCAATGCCAACGGCAAAGAACCCACCAGCTACCATGATCTTAATGCCCATGCGATAGACGAGCATAAGCGCTGGCAGGCCAGTCATCCTGCATCGCCCCGATGGCTGCTGGAAACCGGCACGCTGGAGTGGGCAGCCGATGAATTATCCCTGCGTCAGCTGGCGCAGCGCGCAGCAAAGCTTACGACGCTCGATTATCCCGTAGAGAAACGTAGCCGCGCCGCACTCCTGGGAGCAATGCCTGAGTTGCGGCTCGATCCCCGCGTTCAGCACGCCTGGTCTTTCCCTTCGGAGTGCCTGCTCTATCCCAGCCTGTTTATCGCCTCTCTGCTGGCTGATCTGCGTACCAGTGGCGGGCAGCTGGTCTGCAATAATGAAGTGACGACGCTGACTGAATCGGCGCAGGATGTCCATCTTACGCTGGCCAGTGGGGATGAATGGCGCGGCGATCAGTTGGTGCTGGCAACCGGCCGTTGGGCGCCGGAACTGATAAGTCAGTGCGGGCTTGAACTGGCGATGACCGATGCGAACCGCGCCGATCCTGTTGCCTGCAGTTTTCTGGCGCAGACGCAGCCTTTGCCGATCCCACTTAGATGCAATCTGATTACCCCGGAACTGAATGTGCGGCCGGATGGCGGTGGTCGCCTGATGCTGCAGGCGCTGGATCTGGATCAGCACGCCGATCCGGCGCGGCCGGTCTCGCCGGATGGACTGATTGGCAAAGAGATGTTGCGTCGGTTGCGGCGGCTGTTTAAAAACACCGAAGGCGCGAGAATTGAGCGGATTGAAACAGGACAGCGATCGCGCCCGGCAGATGGATTGCCCGCACTGGGCTACATCAGTGAGTCAGCACGCGTTTATCTGATGGTCAGTCATAGTGGCATGACCCTTGCCCCCTTACTGGGCAGACTGGTGGCTGAGGAGATGCTGAGCGGTACACCTTCACCGATGCTGAGTGGGTTTGCCCCGCATCGGTTGCTGCGTCCGCTCAGTGAGGTCGCTAAAACTGCGCCTGCCTATCTTCCGGCAGCGCAGTAAAAACTAGCGGCGGTTTTTCCACACGGTCTGCACGTTACAGAATTCGTGCACACCAAAGTGTGACAGCTCACGACCATAGCCACTTTTCTTGACGCCACCAATGGTAACGCGCGGATCGGACGCGCCGTTGCCATTAATAAACACGGCACCGACTTCCAGCTGCAGTGCCAGCCGATCGGCAGTTTCTTCGTTACCGCTCCAGACGGTAGCACTGAGGCCAAATTCGCTGTCATTGGCAATCTCCAGCGCATGCTTAGGATCCCGTGCTATGGCAATGGCCGCGACCGGACCAAACAGCTCCTGCCTGAACGCGGTCATGGTGCTGGTAACATCAGCGAGAATGGTTGGCGCATAGTAGTTACCCTGCCCTGCCACCTTCTCGCCACCCAGCACCAGACGCGCACCTTCACGTAGTGTTGCTTTCACCTGTCCATCCAGTTCATCGCGCAGATCGGCGCGTGCCATCGGACCCAGAAAAGTGCTTTCATCCAGCGGATCGCCCATGGTGAGTGCCTGGACCGCGGCAGTGAAGCGTTTTTCAAATTCTTCAGCGATTGGAGCTTCAACAATAAAGCGTTTGGCAGCCATACACACCTGCCCGGTATTCTGGAAACGTCCAATAACGGCAGATTTAACCGCTTCATCAAGATCGGCATCCGCCAGCACGATAAAGGGATCGGATCCACCCAGTTCCAGTACCGTTTTCTTGAGCGCTGCACCTGCCTGAGCCGCGATGGCTGCACCTGCCCGTACGCTGCCGGTAACCGCGACGGCAGCAATGCGGTCATCTTTAATCGCGACGGAGACACCGTCGTTGTCGACGTTTATCAGGTTAAAGCCGCCAGCAGGCAGATCGGTTGCCCTGAACAGTTCAGCCATCAGTGTGGCGCTTCCCATGACGTTAGGCGCGTGTTTAAGCAGATAGGTGTTGCCTGCCAGCAACATACTGACTGCGCCCCGCAGAACCTGCCACAGGGGGAAATTCCATGGCATGACAGCCAGGATCACCCCAATGGGACGGAATCGCTGCCACGCATCGGTAATCTGAGTGGGCTGATCGGCCAGCATTGCCGGGCCATATTCTGCATACCAGTCGCACAAATTTGCACATTTCAGTACTTCAGCGCGAGCCTGTGCAATGGGTTTACCCATTTCCAGCGTAATCATGCGAGAAAGATCCTGTTCTCTCAGACGGATCTGTTCGCCGAGCTGACGTAATACGCGCACCCGGTCACTCATACTGCTGTGCTGCCATGCTGCAAAAGCGGAAGTGCTTTCTGTCAGTGTCTGTTCCAGTTCGGTGCTGTTCTGCAGAGGATAGCGTGCCAGAATTTCACCTGTTGCCGGGTTACGTGATAGAGCATGTTCAGTCATGGTGCTGTATTCCTCATTCGTTCAGTAATTGAGAAACGATACACGCTGTAGTTAATGATGAAAAATGAATAATAGTGAGGAAGTTGTTTATCGATGGAGAATGTCAGAATTGCACAGGCGATGTTCAGGAAGTGTGAAGGGGTTGCGAAGATGGGGCTATTACGCAACCTGTCTGTGAGTCTGAAAATCATACCTGCCAGTCAGTTATCCACTTATACACTGACCCGATCCTAAAAAACGATCCTTAATAGATCATAGAGAGATCCTAAGAGATCCCCGATCGTCGCAGGCCGCACCCCGCAAGGGCTCAAAGGGTGATCGCGTTCACTATAATCAGTAAAGTGTTCACTGTAATCAGTACTTTATTCACTGTACCAGGTAGAATGTTCACTGTAAACAGTGCTAATGTTCACTGTAGTCAGAAAACGATCCCTTTCATCCACAGAATGAAGATCCTAAGCCATGGCAGATAAAGACAACGAAAACAAAGCGTTACTTGAACCTTTTCTGTCAGTGACCAAAAACAGTGGCGAAGTTATTCAGCTTCATCCCAACAAGAATAATACCGTTCAGCCGGTGGCATTGATGCGTCTTGGACTGTTCGTGCCGACGCTGAAATCAACCGCACGTGGTAAATCCGGCGCTATGGCATCAACGGATGCGACGAAAGAGCTGAAGAATCTGACGCTGGTGAAAGCGGAAGGCTACGAAAAGATTACCATTACCGGCGCACGGCTGGATATGGATAACGATTTCAAAACCTGGGCAGGCATTATTCAGTCCTTTTCGCGCTATCCGACCAAAGGCGATACCGTCACACTGCCGTTTATCGACTTTGTGAAGATGTGCGGCATTCCCTCTGCCAACTCGTCTGCCGCGCTGCGTAAGCGCCTGGATGCCTCTCTGCGCCGCATTGCGACCAATACGCTCTCATTTGAAGGCAACGGCAAGGCGTATCATACCCACCTTGTTCAGTCTGCTTATTATGACCGTGAAAAAGATATTGTGCGGATTCAGGCCGACCCTAAGTTGTTCGAACTCTACAACTTCGACCACAAGGTGCTGCTTCAGCTCCGGGCAATCTCCCGCCTCAAGCGTAAAGAGTCTGCACAGGCGCTCTACACCTTCCTTGAGAGCCTGCCGACCAATCCGGCACCGATATCGTTGGCACGCTTGCGTATGCGTCTTAATCTCGGCTCAAAGACCACCACGCAGAATCATGTGGTGCGGCGTGCGATGGAGCAACTGAAAGAGATTGGTTATCTGGATTATTCAGAAGTGAAGCGTGGCCGCTCAGTCTTTTTCATTATTCATAGCCGCACACCTAAACTTGATGGCATCGGTAATCTGGAGAGCATCGATTCACTGGATGAGATTGAGTTTGAGGATTAATTCCTGACGTTCACTGTAATCAGCATTTCTGCGTGGCAGTGTCACTTTTATCGTGGCCGGTGACATTGCATCCTTCCTCTCACATTCACTGTAATCAGTACTCCACTTGTGTTCACTGCAATCAGTAACGTTCACTGTAATCAGTAAAACGGGCACGTTTTAAATCATGTCCTCCTCCCCTCTTTTCCTGTCGTGCTTTGCCATAAGGTTTAAGAAGTAAGTGTGTGCTTACATACTAATAGATTAGTTCCTTCCAGAATCGGCTTTGCTGATTACAGTGAACGTTCTGATTCAGGCAGGACAGCGCCACTTTTTGCTGATTCCCGTTGAGCAGCTTACTGATTACAGTGAATGTCAGTACTCATGTTCATCACGGCTGACGTGCGTCCTGTATGGAGGGCTTTAACTTATCATTACTGCAAGCGTGACACTGTTACTGATTACAGTGAATGTTTGCCGACTGGCATCGTCGTAGCACCGACGTGCTGCGTATTCCCCTGTCGGTTACTCATTACAGTGAATGTTGTAGCGCGGAGCTGTCTTCTCCACGATTAAACTCAGGAATGCTGCTTTACTGATTACAGTGAATACTTTGCTGAATATAGTGAATGTTAGCTCAGATTTGACGCAACGCTTTGCTGTTTCTACTGTTTATAGTGAATATTTGTGGGAAAGCAGTGATGACATAATCATGTGCAGGTGTTGATGTCTGCTGGCCTGAGCGTTACCAGAAGCAATGTCCACGGAGGTATCCATTTCCGAATCGCAGCCTTACTATCCTCAATTCCGGTCGAACTGAACTGACGCTTCTGCTGATTACAGTGAATGTACGGTGGCAAGGTTCCTTTTCTACTGATTATAGTGAATGTTCGCTATCCCCTGGGTTACTGATTACAGTGAACGTTATCGTACAGACTTTTACATCCCCGCTGATCCATTGGGGCTCCCGGACTGCAGTTGTCTGTTATCTCATCAGCTTCCGATGCTTTAATGAACCAGACAGAATTTACCCGCTCCCCACCCCTGACTACAGTGAACGTTTATTCGGTTCAGCTTCCTGTCCTGCTATTTCATGCGCAACTTTACTGATTACAGTGAACGTGACTGCTGCATGGGTATTTGAAATGACCCTACTGATTACAGTGAACGTTTGGCTCGTTCAGCGCCAGGCATCAGCCCGGCTTTACCGCATGAGCTTTTGAATGCGGTTTGTCTTTTGCACCACTACCATAAGTCCTCCGGTAAGCCACCTGATACAGAACTGACTTTACTGATTACAGTGAACATTCAGACGCATCAATGCGCTTTGTACAATCCATTTTCCCTGCTCACTCTGCGGATCGATTTCTACTGATTACAGTGAATGTTCTGCTGATTATAGTGAACGCTGTTCGCATTTGAATTGCGTAAATTGGCAGGCCAGAAGTAATAGTGTGATGAACCGCAACAAAAACCGTGGTGTTACATAAAAACGAAGATTATGTGGAAAAGATAATTTATTGCCTCACGTGCAGGAATTCTGTATAAAGTCATAAATCCTACATGTTTGGAGCAACGATGGCTAACGATGACAAGCAGGTGATGAAAGTTGCACAGCGTTCTGAACGCATGCTACTAAGCCTTACCGACCAGATTCAGGCGCAAAAGCAGGAATTGCATGAAAATACGTACTATCAGGTTTACGCCAAAGCGGCGTTAGCAAAGTTGCCCAAACTGACACGAGCCAGCGTTGATTATGCTGTAAATGAGATGGAAGAAAGTGGTTATCAGTTTGATAAACGTGCGGCCGGATCTTCTGTTAAATATGCGATGTCGATTCAGAACATTATTGATATCTATCATCATCGAGGCGTGCCGAAATATCGCGATCGCCACAGTGATGCTTACACCATTTTTGTTGGTAATCTGAAGGGCGGCGTGTCTAAAACGGTTTCTACCGTTTCGCTGGCTCATGCACTTCGTGCCCATCCTCATCTGCTGTTTGAAGATTTACGTATTTTAGTGATTGACCTTGATCCACAGTCCTCAGCAACCATGTTTTTAAACCATGAACGTTCAGTAGGGCTGGTGGAAGCGACAGCGGCACAGGCAATGCTGCAGAATGTCACCCGTGATGAGCTTGTGAACGAATTTATCGTTCCGTCGATTATTCCGGGTGTCGATGTGCTGCCTGCCTCAATTGATGACGCCTTTATCGCCTCAAGCTGGGACCAGCTTTGCGCTGAACATTTACCGCAGCAAAATGTTCATGCCGTGCTGTATGACAACGTCATTGCCAAACTGAAGAAAGATTATGACTTTATCTTTATCGACAGCGGCCCGCATCTTGATGCTTTCCTGAAGAACGCCATTGCGGCCTCTGATCTGCTGATGACGCCGGTACCACCGGCTCAGGTCGACTTTCATTCCACGCTTAAATACCTGACGCGTCTGCCGGAACTGATTGCGATCATTGAGGATTCCGGCGCCACCTGTCGCCTGCAGGGCAACATTGGCTTCATGTCTAAGCTATCGAATAAAGCAGACCATAAGCTCTGTCATAGCCTGGCAAAAGAGATTTTTGGTGGTGACATGCTTGATGCAGCCCTTCCCCGCCTTGATGGCTTCGAACGTTGCGGCGAATCCTTTGATACGGTCATCTCCGCAAATCCTTCGACTTATGTCGGCAGCAGTGAAGCGTTGAAAAATGCAAGATCTGCTGCAGAGGACTTTGCAAAAGCCGTCTTTGACCGTATCGAATTTATTCGCCTGAACTGAGGTTTGTATGAGCGCAAAAAGAATCACGATTGGCAGAACCTTCAGCCAGACTCCGCTGGAAAATGAGACGCCAGATAGTCAGCATAATCAGACATTCGTTCTGGCTACGGGCAAGCGCGCCCTGTTTCGTTTTGAACGCATTCCCGCCAGTGATGTTGAAAACAAGACATTCGTCACAATGGAAACCAATGGTCGCGATCAGGCCGGGCTGACACCCGATTCACTGCGGGATATTATCCGCACCATTAAGCTTCAGCAGTTCTTCCCGGCCATTGGCGTAATGCGCGATGACCGCATTGAGATTCTTGACGGTTCACGTCGGCGTGCGGCTGCGCTTTACTGCAAAACCGGGCTGGACGTACTGGTCACTGATGCCGCTATTACTGCCGATGAAGCCCGCAGACTGGCGCAGGATATTCAGACGGCACGCGAACACAATCTGCGGGAAGTAGGAATGCGCCTGCTGGCGTTAAAAGATGGTGGTCTGTCGCAAAAAGAGATCGCTGAAAATCAGGGATTATCGCAGGCGAAGGTCACACGTGCTCTTCAGGCAGCCAGCGTTCCGTCCGATTTGATTTCACTTTTCCCTAATCATGCTGAGCTGAATTATCCTGATTACAAAGCGCTGTTACAGGCGGCTGACAAATTGAGTGAATCTGGGCAAAGCGTTGAAGCTCTGATTAATTCTATCTCGCGGGAGATAGATGTGGTTTGCGCCCGCGAAGGGCTTGCCGAGGATGAGCTGAAAAATCACATTCTGCGTCTGATTCGACAGGGTAGCCAGACGTTGATGAAAGAGCCTGAGAAAGATAAAACACAGGCGACTGCGCTCTGGTCTTTTGCTGATAAAGATCGTTTTGCACGTAAGAAGGTACGCGGTCGGATGTTCAGCTATGAATTTAACCGGCAGTCGAAAGAGTTGCAGGAAGAGCTGGATAAAGTCATTGCTGAGACCCTGAAGAAATATCTCAATCGTTGATTTACATGCATCCAAAAAAGCCAGCGTCTGACGCTGGCTTTTTTATTGCCCGATTAACTCAATATGCTGGAAGATGCATAAAACCCGAATTTCAGGCTGAAATCGCCAGGTTTTCAATAGTAATTTTAAATGTAAATAACTGAATTTATTGAAATTATATAAGCTGGTATTTAATCTGATTCCTGTGAAATCGCCATTACCCTGAAACATGTCGCCAGCGTTACTGGCAGCCTTTGAATCCATGAATTGCCTGTAATGGCAAAAGCGGATTCAAATTCTGTTGTCACCCCTAAAGGGTTCTGATGCTGCCTGTGCGTATTCAGCCATCACGAATTGCAAGCAAAGATTTTCAGGTGCTGGTTCATTAGTGACCAGTTACTTCTCACCAGACCTTAGTTCCTGCACAACTGCTTCATATCGGCTGATGCTTTCTCTGCAAGCCCTTTTACAACTATGCTATCCGCCAGCGAAATTTAACCATTAACTCACTGTTTATAATGGGAAATAACTATAAATTTCAGCCTGAAATCGCCACGCAACCTGCTAAAAATCATCCTGGTTACCGCTTATAACTGCTTTATTGAGATCTTAATTGCAGTGCAGCCTGCTAACAGCAAAGGCATCTTCTCAGAGTGAAAAAAGATACTCAGAAAATATCCCTCACTTATCCACAGAAAAAGTGGATAACTTTCTCATCCGGCTAAAATTATTTTTCTGTTGATGCGAACGACATGAGCAGGATTGGACGTGATCGCGCCAGCTATCTGAAATCGGCTACTTCAGACAGATTCACTGTATTGAGTAAACCCGATGAAAGCATGTGCTCAACGGTAGAAATAGATAACCGTGCCACTCAGGAAAGGGACATGACCTACCGGAAAGCTGTTTACAGTGAATGGGGAGTCAAAGAGGATGATCGGCATAGATAAATGGCTGGCGAATCCATGAGAACCTGTTGATGCGCAGCCAGCGTTGATCACGGCAATCGTCACATTGCCTGCGGAATGCGTACGATGAGGGCGATAAAAGGATAGGTATCTGGTGCGGCAAAAACGATACAAAACCGGGCCAGGCCCGGTTTTGCTATGAATCAGGCTTCAAGCCAGGCTGTTATTTGCCTGACCATCGCATCGGCAGAGATGCCATAACGGTCATGCAACGTCGGTAAAGCGCCTGCAGCCAGGAATGCGTCCGGCAGGGCAATCTGCTTAAAGCGTGGCGTCACATGATTCCGCATTAGCAGACCCGCAATTGCCTCGCCTAACCCGCCCGTGATTGAATGATTCTCTGCTGTAATAACCAGCTGGTTGTGATGCAGCGCTTCCCCTGCTTCTCGCAGGATGGTCTCTTCATCCAGAGGCTTAATCACAGGAGAGTGAACTACACCAACCTCAATGCCCTGCTTTTCCAGCACCTCAGCGGCTTCAAGTGCCCGCATGGTCATTAATCCGCTGCTGATAATAACTGCATCTTTGCCCGCTCGCAGACGCTGAGCCTTACCGTGCTTATAGCGATAATCATATTTATCCAGTACCAGCGGAACCTTACCGCGCAACAGGCGCAGGTAAACCGGCCCCTGATGTTCGGCAATCGCCGGGATGACCTGGCTAATCTCCAGCGCATCGCAGGGATCGATGATTGTCAGGTTTGGCATACCCCGAAAAATAGCCAGATCGTCAGTCGCCTGATGGCTTGGCCCATAGCCGGTGGTCAGGCCCGGTAGCGCACAGGCGATTTTTACGTTCAGATTCTCTTCGGCGATGGCCATGCAGATAAAATCATAGGCGCGGCGGGAAGCAAATACAGCATAGGTGGTGACAAAAGGCATAAAGCCCTCGCGTGCCATGCCCGCTGCGGCACTCATCAGTAACTGTTCCGCCATTCCCATCTGGTAAAAGCGCTGCGGAAAAGCTTCTGCAAACAGGTGCAGATCGGTGTATTTACTTAAATCTGCTGTCAGGCCCACCACATCTGAGCGCTGCTCTGCCAGAGCGACAAGAGCATGCCCGAAGGGAGCAGAAACCGTGGGCTGACCCTCAGCAGCAATCGAGGCGATCATGGCGGAAGTGGTCAGCCGTTTTTTTTGCGGTTGTGAACTCATATCAGACTCCTTGCTCAAGTGCGGTCAGGGCTTTGTCCCACTCATCGGCATCAACACGGATGAAGTGGGTTTTCTCCCGGCTCTCAAGAAACGGCACGCCTTTACCCATTCGGGTATCGCAGATGATGACGCGCGGCTGCGGTTCAGGCCAACTGCGTGCTGCGTCAAAGGCATTCTGCAAAGCAGCAATATCGTTGCCATCAACGCGCTGGGTATACCAGCCAAAAGCCTGCCAGCGGTCCACTATCGGTTCGAACGCGAGAATCTCGCTGCTGTGACCGTCGGCCTGCTGATTGTTGACGTCGATAATGGCGATCAGGTTATCAAGCTGCCAGTGTGAGGCTGACATGGCCGCTTCCCATGTTGAACCTTCATTCAGCTCGCCATCAGAAAGCAGGTTATAGATTCGCGCCTGTGAGCCTTTTTGCTTTAGCCCCAGACAGGCACCCACGGCAATACCTAGTCCCTGACCTAATGAACCACCGGTGATCTCCATGCCTGGGGTATAGGCGGCCATGCCGGACATCGGCAGGCGGCTCTCATCGGTGCCATAGGTTTCCCGTTCCTTCTCCGGTATGACGCCCGCTTCCAGCAGCGCGGCATAAAGCGCAATGGCGTAGTGACCAATCGACAGGTAGAAGCGATCGCGCTCTTCCCACTCAGGCTCATCGGCGCGGTAATTCATAGCGTGAAAATAGCTGACAGCGAGTAAATCGGCTGCACCCAGTGCCTGACCGATATAGCCCTGTCCCTGAATCTGCCCCATTAATAAGGCATGACGGCGAATATTCATGGCACGCTGCGGTAATGAGAGCGTGTGTGAACTGTGACGAGAGTCAGTCATATAACCTCCAGATTAACGATTAACATCCGCAGCCCGAATGCGCAGTACGCATAGCGCACCACCCAGCAGAACGGCAGCAATAAAATACATTCCCGACGCGGGGGAACCGGTTGCAGTGGTGATTGAGCCAATCAGCCACGGCGAGAAAAAACCGGCCAGATTGGCAATGCAGTTCACCGCAGCGATGCCTGCGGCAGCAGAGACGCCACCCAGCAGGTTGGTCGGCAGCATCCAGAACAGTGATGAGGCGGAAAGAATGCCCGCAGCGGCAATACAGAGGGAGAGTAATGACAGGGAGACGTTATGGCTGAGCAGCGTTGCCAGCGTGAGTCCGGAGAGGCCGACCAGCATCGGAACAATCAGGTGCCAGCGACGTTCACGATGACGATCGCCACTGCGTCCGGCCAGTAGCATAAAGATAATGGCGCACAGGTAAGGCAGACTGGTCAGTAATCCGATATGCAGAGGCTCGCTGACGCCTGAATTTTTTACCAGCGTCGGTAGCCAGAACGTTAATGCATACTGGCCCATCACCACACAGAAATAGATCAGCGCCAGCAGCCACAGACGACGGTCAGCAATAAAGGCTCTCACCGTGCCATGACAGGCTTTCTGCTGATTATCTTCGTCGAGATCGGCACGCACCCGGCGTTTTTCATCGTCATCCAGCCACTCTGCCTGTTCCACCCGATCCTTCAGAACCAGCAGCACGACAAATCCCATAACAAGGGTAGGGATAGCTTCCAGCATAAACATCCATTGCCAGCCCGCCCATCCGTGAAAGCCTGAGAAGGTCGCCATGATCCAGCCAGAGAGTGGGCCGCCAATCATCCCGGAAAGTGGGATCGCGACAAACCACAAAACCGTCATGCGAGCGCGACGGTGAGAGGGAAACCAGTAGGTCAGGTAGAGCAGTAAACCGGGTGCAAGTCCGGCCTCTGCCACACCAAGAAGAAAGCGCAGCAGGTAGAACTGCCATGCGGTTTCAACAAAGGCGAAAAGAGCTGAGATAACACCCCAGGTAATCATAATGCGGGCAATCCAGCGACGTGCACCGACCCGATGCAGAATCAGATTACTGGGCACTTCAAAAAAGAAGTAACCGATGAAAAAGATCCCGGCACCCAGTCCGTAGACCGTTTCGCTGAGTGACAAATCATCCATCATCTGTAATTTTGCGAAGCCAACGTTTACACGATCAAGATAAGCGCAGAGATAACAGAGCATCAGCCAGGGCATCAGTCGCCAGGCAATTTTGCGATAGGTGATATCGCGCGCAGCAGAGGCTGCGCTCAGATTAAGCGTGGTCATGGTGTTCACTCCCGAAGTTAGCCCGCAAGGCGTGCGGGCGGGGCAGGGCGCTGATTAATGGATCAGCATGCCGCCATTCACATCCAGCGTGATGCCGGTGAGATAACCGGAGAGATCGCTGGCGAGGAAGAGCGCCGCATTCGCGACGTCGCTGGCGGTTCCGAGGCGGCCAAGAGGTATGCCGTCGAGAATGGCATGGCGGCGTTCATCCTGTAACAGGCCTCCGGTGATATCGGTCTGGATAAGACCGGGCGTGAGGGCATTGATACGAATCTGGTCCGGGCCGAATTCGCGCGCCATCGCTTTTGTCAGGCCAAGCACGCCTGCTTTCGCTGCGCTGTAGTGCGGGCCGCCGAAAATGCCGCCGCCACGCTGAGCTGATACAGATGACAGACAGACAATACTGCCGCTTTTTTGCTGCTGCATCGTTGGGATAACCGCCTGAGACATCAGAAGCGTACCGCGCAGATTGACATCCAGAATGCGGTTGTAATCTTCGATGCCGATTTCCAGTGTTTTAACCGGCTGAGTGATCCCGGCATTGTTGACCAGCACATCAATACGGCCGTAGTGCTCAAGTACCTGATCGATAGCACGATGAACAGAAAGCGGATCGGTCACATCGGTGGCCAGGCCGAGATGCCCGTCGCCACACGAAAGCGCGCTGGCCTGGGCCGCCTGTAAATCTAAATCGAGTATCACCACGCGCGCGCCATGCTGAGCAAAACAGGCGGCTGTGGCTCGTCCAATGCCGCGCTGAGAAGCGGCACCCGTGATAATCGCAACTTTGTTTTCAAGTAACATTATCCACTCCAGAAGAATAATTATTAGTGGTTCGGTATCGCTACCGGCAGGGTCACAATCAGAATTGATAAAGCGATTAATATTGGCAATGCAGAAAAATTCATTTGATGCTGAATGAATTTGTTGGTTTGATGCAGTTAACAAATCTGCGATTTAAAAATGGGCACACATCACATAATTTCTGTGTGGAGAGGCGGATGGAAAAGCAGCCGGAGCACTTACCTTCAATTAAATCACTGCGGGTTTTTGAGCAGGTGGCCCATTTTGGTAATGTCGCGCGGGCGGCTGAAGAATTAAATATTACCCCCTCGGCAGCCAGTCATCAGCTGGCTAAACTGGAGCGGGAACTGGGCTGTATTCTGTTTAATCGTTCGGCAAAAGGCGTAGCGCTCACGCTGTCGGGAGAACATTACCTCAGGGAGATCGGCCCGATATTGCTGGGCCTGGCGCAGGCCACGGCGCGCATCAGTAATGAGAAAGCGCGCAGTAACCTCAGGATCCACTGCGCACCCAGCTTCGGTCTGCTCTGGCTGTTGCCACGCATCCATAAATTCCGCAACAGCTATCCAGAGTTTCAGCTTACCCTCTCCTGCTCATATGAAAATCTCTCTTTCAGCCGGGACAATATTGATATTGCGATACGTCACGGCTTCCCGGACTGGAACGCGTTTGAGATTAAAACTCTCCGCCATGAAAAAATGTCGGTGCTGGCCTCACCGGCATATCTGAAACAGCATCCTGTCAGTCAGGCCGCGGATTTGATGCATCACGCGCTGATATTATCGGAGTCACCGCTTATTCAATGGCCGCAGTGGTTTGCGTCGCAGCAACTTCCTCAGCCGGATAAGGAGTGGTTATTTCGCTTTGACCGCTCTTATATGAGTCTTGAGGCAGCAATGTTAGGCCACGGTCTGATTTTTGAGAGTGAGTTGCTGGCAGAGGATTATCTGCGCAGCGGGAAACTGGTCAGAGTGCTGACTGAGCAGCATAGCCTGCCCGTCAGCGCCCACCATCTGGTCTATCCGCGTGGATTTGCGCAGTTTCCTCGTGTTGCACATTTCCTGAGCTGGATACAGGAAGAACTCAGAACGTTAAGCTGATGTTAAAATAAATTCCGCCCCGTCACTATGACGCGGGTTTATTTCTGCTGGTAATTATTCATACCTTAAAAGTCGCATTGCCAAAGCTAACTTTTAAATACCGTCTACACTTCTTTACCCAATCGGTAAATATGTTCCATTTCTATTCCGTATGAAATTTAATCAAACGGATGTTTAACTTCTTAATGGCAGGAATATTATGAGTACAAATACACCAGACGCTGGGGAAGCGGGCGATCACGCGCCTGCGGATACGGTACGCCAGCGCATTTTTTTAGTGGTGCTGGTTGCCACCATGGGCGCGCTGGCTTTTGGCTATGACACCGGAATTATCTCGGGTGCATTACCTTACATGACTTCACCACCTGACCAGGGGGGGCTTGGACTGAACTCATTCACGGAAGGGCTTGTTGCCTCTTCGCTGGTGTTCGGTGCCGCTATCGGCTCTTTCCTCAGTGGTTTCTTCTCGGACCGTTTTGGCCGTCGTATTACCCTTCGCACCCTGGCGGTCATTTTTGTACTGGGTTCGCTCGGTACGGCACTGGCACCTTCCGTCAATGTGATGGTGGCCATGCGCTTCCTGCTGGGCATCGCTGTCGGCGGTGGCTCATCAACCGTGCCGGTGTTTATTGCGGAAATTGCCGGGCCACGTCTTCGTGCGCCGCTGGTAAGCCGCAATGAGCTGATGATTGTCACCGGACAGCTCATCGCCTATGTCGCCAGTACGCTTCTGAGCTATCTCCTGCATGATGAGCATCTGTGGCGCTACATGCTGGCCATTGCAATGGTGCCTGGTTTTCTGCTGTTTGTTGGCACGTTCTTCGTTCCGGCATCGCCACACTGGCTGGTGGCTGAAGGGCGTCTGAAAGAGGCAAAAAAGATTCTGAAGTATCTGCGTGAAACGCCGCGTGAAGTACGTCATGAAATGGCGCAGATGAAGAAGCAGGCGAAGGCAGCTGAACGCGGGCCGGATGCGAAAACCCTGATTCGTGAGAAATGGGTTATCCGCCTGATGATTATTGGTGTCGGTCTCGGCTTTGTCGCGCAGTTTACCGGTGTTAATGGTTTCATGTATTACACGCCGATCATCCTGAAGTCGACCGGCCTGGGCACCAGCGCCTCCATTGCTGCGACTATCGGTAACGGTGTGGTTTCTGTTCTGGCGACCTTTGTCGGTATCTGGGCGATTAGCCGTTTCCCGCGTCGTACCATGCTTATTACCGGTCTGTGTCTGGTGATTACGGCACAGATCCTGTTGGGCAGCGTGATGACCTTTATGAGTTCGAGCCTGATGCAGAGTTATCTCGCCCTGGGCTGTATTCTGCTGTTCCTGTTCTGCATGCAGATGTGCATCTCGCCGGTCTACTGGCTGATGATGTCCGAGCTGTTCCCGATGCAGTTGCGTGGTGTGTTAACCGGTGGCGCAGTTTCATTACAGTGGATTTTCAATGCTGTGGTCGCGTTCGGCTTCCCACCGATCATGGAGTATGCCGGCAGCACGACCTTCTTTATCTTTGCCGCGATTAACGTTGGCTCGCTAATTTTCGTGATGGCGATGGTGCCCGAGACCCGCGGTAAAAGTCTGGAAGAGATTGAGTCACACATGAAAGAGAAGTTTGGTGAAAAGCCGAAGGAGGCTGAAGCCTGTTAACCCCTCTACCGGATTCGGCCCGTCGGCTGAATCCGGTTTCCTCCCTTATCTGTACTCCCTCACGTCGTATCCCTTTCTGTCAGTTAAGCAGGCGTCATTCACTGTAATCAGCACAGTTCTGGAGATGGTTTCCGGACATCGCTGGCGATTTCAGGCTGAAATCGCCAGAATCTGGCTTAACCCTCAGATGTCGCTGACGGTTGAAACAGCCGTTTAAGCGAACCATGACCGTTGACAAAGATTGAATCTGGCTCTGCGCTATACTCACTTTTCATCTGCTCCGCATGCTGACCGGGATGCACCATGAACATATCAAACTCTGTGGCAGTGGTGGCTGCTCTGCTGATTGCCACGCCATTGCATGCTGAAAATGCGCCGGTTTCATCCTGGTGGAATGCGTTCACTGACGATGTTGCACAAACCTGGAATGCGCCTCAGCACACCGATCTCTACCTGCCGTTTATTAGCTGGCACGCTCGCTTCATGTATGACAAAGAAAAAACCGATAACTATAACGAAAATCCCTGGGGCGGTGGTCTGGGGGTTTCCCGCTATAGCGACAGCGGCAACTGGAGTGCACTTTACGCGATGGCATTTAAAGATTCGCACAATGAGTGGCAGCCTATTATCGGTTATGGCTGGGAGAAGGGATGGTATCCAGGCTCCGGTCAGGACTTCCGGCTCGGTGCCGGATTAACAGCGGGTATCACCGCGCGTGATGACTTTGGCAACTACATTCCGCTGCCGATTATTTTGCCGCTGTTCTCTGCGGGTTACAAAGCGGTGAACGTCCAGTTCACTTACATTCCCGGCACCTACAATAATGGCAATGTGCTGTTCGCGTGGTTTCGCTTAGCCTTTTAATTTTTCAGGAAAGGATTTATGGCCCGGAAGTTTAAAACTGCCACGCGCAGACTCTGGCGTTCAATGCTTATCGTGGGTTTGCTGTTATTGCTGCTACTGATTATTCGCATCTATGAGGCGGAACGTGGCCCGGAATTACATCGCTGGCACACCTGGATTCCACATGAGCTGACAGTTGAACAGCTCGATAAAGCCGGTTACACCGATTATCTTAACGCTGAACATCATCTGTTTGATGAGATGAAGCACCAGGTCACTGACAAACTGGATGCGGATGAGAAAACTCCGCTCAACCGATATTTCTCCGGCAGCATGATCTATCCGGGCCATTTCACCCAGGACTGGAACCGTTCCTATATTCTGCAACCAGAGGGCAGGCCGCGCGGTGCTGTGGTGCTGTTACATGGTCTGACCGACAGTCCTTACAGTCTGCGTCATATCGCAGAAACCTATCGCCAGCAGGGTTATGTGGCCGTAGCGATAAGGTTACCGGGTCACGGGACGGTGCCTGCTGGCCTGACTGATGTTGACTGGCAGGACTGGATGGCGGCTACACGCTTAGCGGTGCGCGAAGCAACCCGTCTGGCGGGCACTCAGACGCCGCTGCATCTGGTGGGATTCTCTAACGGTGGGGCGCTGGCGGTAAAATATGCGCTCGACAGTCTGGGCGACGCCACGTTGCGTCGTCCGCAGCAGCTGATTCTGTTATCACCGATGATCGGTGTCACCCGTTTTGCGCGGTTTGCCGGGATTGCCGGATTGCCCTCTGTTTTCCCGGCCTTCTCGAAAACAGCCTGGCTGAATATCGTGCCGGAGTTTAATCCGTTTAAATATAACTCTTTTCCGGTGCACGCTGCCCGGCAGACCTATTTGCTGACGCAGGCGCTGCAGAAAGAGATCCAGCACTACGCGCGTAATCAGCAGCTCTCAGGTTTCCCGCCCGTGCTGACCTTTCAGTCGGTGATGGATTCCACCGTCAGTACGCCGTCGGTCATCCGCTCGCTCTATAACTATCTGCCAGTGAACGGCAGCGAACTGGTGCTGTTCGATATCAATCAGGCGGTCAGCGTCAGCCCGTTATTCCGCCACTCCTCTTACACGGCAGTTAACCAGCTCTTACCCGCGGCCCGTCGGCATTATTCCTCCACGGTGATAACCAATGCTGCCGCCACGTCGCTGGAAATGGTGACCAAAAGCGTGCCTGCCGGTGAGATTCAGGAGCGGATTCAGCCACTGGCCATCAACTATCCGGCCGGGCTTTACTCGCTGTCGCACGTGGCGATCCCGTTCCCGGCTGAGGATGGTCTTTACGGCAGTGCGCCTGTGAACAAAAATGAGTTTGGTATCAGTTTTGGTACGTTGTCACTGCGCGGCGAGAGTGCAGTGCTGATTGTGGGGCTGGACTCGATTATGCGCGCGACCTCTAACCCGTTTTACCCTTACATGATTAACCGAATCGATCACCACATCGGTTGCAGTGATAAGCCGCAACTGGCCACCTGCCTCAGCAGTTTCTGAATCAATAAAGCCACAGGCCCGCAACATGCGGGCCTGTGATTATATCGCGTTCAGCTTTTCCATTACCTCATCCGACAGTTGCAGGCTGCCACTGGCCAGATTCTCTTTGAGGTGTTGCGGTGAGGAAGTGCCGGGAATCAACAGAATATTGGGCGAGCGCCTCAGCAGCCAGGCCAGTGCGACCTGCATCGGGGTCGCATTCAGTGACGCAGCAACATCATTGAGCCGATCCGACTGTAATGGGGAGAAGCCGCCGAGCGGAAAAAACGGCACATAAGCGATGCCCTGCTGCGCCAGCTGATCCACTAGCCCGTCATCCTGTCGATGCGCCAGGTTATACATATTCTGCACGCAGACAATGGGCGTCATCGCCTGGGCTTCGGCAATTTGCGTGGCAGTGACGTTGCTCAGGCCAATATGCCGAATCAGCCCGCGCGTCTGTAACGCCAGCAGCGACTCCAGCTGGGGTGCCAGAGAACCCTCTTTGGGCTTCGCCGGATGCAGCATACTGCGCAGGTTCACCACTTCAATCACGTCCAGCCCCAGATTGCGCAGGTTATCTTCCACCGCCTGAGTCAGCGCTTCAGGTTCCATCGCCGCCAGCCAGCCGCCTTTTGCATCGCGGCGTGCACCCACCTTGGTCACAATTGTCAGATTCTGCGGATAAGGATGGAGCGCCTTTTTGATTAACTGATTGGTTTCGTGCGGGCCATAAAAGTCGCTGGTGTCGATATGATTAACACCTGCCGCAATGGCGTCGCGTAAAACCTGAATTGCCTTTGCTTCATCTTTTACCGGCCCGAATACGCCTGGCCCGGCCAGCTGCATTGCGCCGTAGCCGAGACGGTTAACTTCACGATCGCCTAACGGATAAGTCATGGTGATGTCTGACATGAAAACCTCCTGCGTGAATGTAGATCAATTGTAACGGTGATTTAGCTGTGCAACTATCCGGTGAAATCAGGACAGACTGTACGGGATGATGCACAATGGCAATCGATATGGCGCTGCTGGATGCTGTCGTGGCGGTGGCAAAAGCGGGAGGATTTCGGGAAGCCGCTCGTATTACAGGCAGCAACGCGTCGCGCCTGAGCGATGCGGTGCGGCGGGCAGAACAGCAGCTAGGTATCCGACTGTTTCACCGGACGACACGCACGGTAGTATTAACTGAAGCGGGCAGGGCGCTGATGGAACGTCTGTTGCCCGCCATGAATGAAGTTAATGCCGCGCTCGATGCGGTGAATCGCTATCGCAACACGCCAGGCGGCACGCTGCGGCTGAATGTCCCGGTTAGCGCCACCCGGCTGGTCTTGCCCGGGCTGGTACCGGAATTTCTGCGGCGCTATCCCGATATTCAGCTGGAAATCGTGGCTGAGAGCAGCGTGCAGGATGTCTTTCGTGACGGCTGCGACGCCGGGATTCGTTATGAAGAGCGGCTGGAGCAGGATATGGTGGCGATGCCCATTGGCCCCCGTCAGCAGCGGTTCGCGCTGGCCGCCTCTCCGGCTTATCTTGCGGAACATGGCCGACCGGCTCACCCTCGCGATCTGATCCATCATCGTTGTCTGCGTGGCCGTTATGCCAGCGGCATCATGGCTGACTGGACATTCAGCCGCGAAGGGAAAGAAATCAGCGTTGAAACTCGCGGGCCGCTGGTGGTGTCCGTCGGCGGGGCAATGGATCTGGCTGTAGAGGCCGCGATTGCCGGAAGTGGTGTGATCTATCTGTTTGATGAGTGGCTCAGACCGGCCCTGGACAACGGCAGGCTGGAACCGCTACTGCAACCCTGGTGGCTGACCTTTTCCGGTCCGTGGCTTTACTACAACGATCGCCGTCTGATTCCGGCTCCGCTTCAGGCGTTTATCGATTTTGTGCGCGAAATAAATGCGCGCGAAAAACCTGTCAGCTATACCAGCTAAATCCCTGCGGCACCCGTGAAAAACCGGCGTGTCGCAATGCGTTAAGCAGCGGTGACTGCGATACCGCTTTACCATCTACCGTCTCCAGCGTAAAACTTGCGGGCTTTTCACGTTTCAGCGCCACGCCCAGCGCCGCGACTGCGGTCTCAAGCTGTGCGAGGTCGTCGCTGAACGTCAGCAACTCTTTTCCTCCTGGTGCCAGAAAGAGCATCAGCGCGCCGCCGGCGATCACGACCCGCGCGCCCTGACGACGCGTCGGGCGTATGCCGCTGGCATGAAGCGGCCAGCTCAGCATCGCGCCAAACGGATTGGCGGGGTCGAGTGCAGCCAGCGCCACCGCCTCAGTACCACTGGCCGGGGCTTCGGCCAGCGCCCGAAGCTGCTCAATGGTCTGGTGGTCAGCAAACTGCGCACCACCTGACCCGGCAACAAACTGTCCGCGCAGCAGTCGCCCGGCATCTTCCATGCTGCGCAGTACGGGCTGCAATGCCGGAAACCCACCGGGGATCTGCTCTGAAACTGCACTGCCTCGCGTGATCACCCCATAACGATCAAGCAGATTTTCTGCCAGCGAGAGAGCCAGTCGGGCAGGCGCAATTTCCTGCCGGTTAATCTTTGACCAGCGCCCGGCCAGCGTATTGACCGCTGGCCGCCGTGCGGGCAAAGCACCAGGCGTAAAGCGCTGTCCAAAGCGGGTGCGCAGAGTGCGTGCTGGTCGTGAACGGGTCACGCCGGGCGTGGTCAGCAGCCCACGTACCGCAATCCAGCTATCTGCCGTGACATACCCTCGCCACACCAGTTGCCACAGGACGTCATAGACGTCGGTGGGTTGTGTCTCTGGTGCGCCCATCTGCGCCATAATCTCATGAACAAACCATGCGCCGCCGCGGCTCAGTGCGTCGATCATCGCCTGCTGGATTGGCGTAAGAGGGAGTGTGGCGTCTGCCTCCGGCAGCGTCTCAGCAGCGAATTCGGTGAGGTGCAGCGAGATCAGACCATCATTCTGTCCCTGCGCTCTATGTCCGCACCAGATCACTTCGCCACTGGCTAACAATTCGTCGAGCATCGCAGGCTGATAGTCGGCAATCCTGGCGCGCAGGATTTGTGACTCCCACAGAGAAGCAGGTAATGGCACGCCCGCCAGTTGCTCTATCACCCGCAGCAGCCCGCTGACACCCTGATGCGCGTGGTTAATCAGGCCATGCCGCGTCAGCAACAGGCTGACCCAGGCGGCGGGTGAAACCGGCCGGGTTGCTTCGCGTGCTGATTGCAGTGAACGTAAGCGCAACCTTTTGAAGATCTCTGAGGAAACCCACTCCGTTTGCGATGTGTCCGCTGCCGTATCTGTGTTCAGCAGGCTACCTTGTTGATACAGGCGTAGCAGTACCGCATTCACTACGGCTACACCCAGTCCCAAATGAGTTGCCAACTGTCGGGCGGTGAACAGCGTATGGGTGCGAGCGTAGCGGTTCGCTAGATCGCGTAGTGGATCGGTCTGCGTCTCCAGAAATGTGTCGGGCAGATCGTCAGGCAGCTCAGTGCCCAGCGCATCGCGCAGGCGAGCCGCATCTTCAATTACGGCCCAGCGAGCTTCACCAGCGACCGTCACCGGGATCACGCGCCGGGCGGCAGCAAACTGCGACACGGCTTCTGCGATTTGCTGGTGATTGCCACTGAACCGCGCCGAAATACCGGCAACGGAGAGCGGACCGAGATCGCGCAGCAGATCGATAATGCCTTCGGCGTGCTGTGCCTGATAGCGGGAATCAATGCGCTGCAGTTCCTTTCCGATCTGCTCAACCACGTCAGGTGCCAGCAAATCACGCCTGCTGGTCTGGCCGAGCAGTTCACCCAGCAGATTACTGTCGAGCGCCAGCAGTGAGGCTCGTCGTTCAGCCTGTGGAGCATCGCTGGCGTAGATAAATTCTGCGACATAGCCAAACAACAGTGGAGCGGCGAAAGGAGAGGGCTGTTCGGTCATCACCTCAACCAGCTTTACGTCTCCCTGTGCCAGCTGTTCCATCAGCTGGTGCAGGGCAGGCAGATCGTACACATCCTGCAGGCATTCGCGTGCGGTTTCGATCAGGATAGGGAAATCATCATACTGTCGGGCGACGGCTAGCAACTGACCGGCGCGCAGCCGCTGCTGCCATAGTGGTGAGCGCTTACCCGGATTGCGCCTCGGCAGCAGCAGTGCGCGAGAGGCACACTCCCGGAAGCGGGCAGCGAACAGTGCTGATTGCCCGACACTCTCCGTAACGTCCTGAGTGAGCTGGTCGGCGTCGAATATAAACAGGTCAGCGCCGGGCAGATGCCCTTCGCTGGCGGGAAAGCGGGCTACGATGCCGTCATCGCTGGCTGCGACGGAAGCATCAATACCCAGGCGGTGCTGAATCCGGGCGGCAATTGCCAGCGCCCAGGGCGCATTGACCCGCTTTCCCCATGGCGAGTGCAGAATCACCCGCCAGTCGCCAGTTTCGTCCCGGCAGCGTTCAATCAGTAACGTGCGATCGTCGGGCAGTACGCCGGTCGCGACACGTTGTTCAGCCAGCAAAGCCAGCAGATTTGTCACTGCACGGGCATTCAGCCCCAGCGCGTGCAGCTGCTGTTGCGCAGCATCCGGTGAAGCACTGTTCAGGTGACGCAGAAACATCCCGAGGCTGGCACCTGAATCGGCAGAACGGCCAATGCCCTCACCGCGCCAGAAGGGCAAACGGGCGGGACGGCCTGGCGCGGGAACCACCAGCACCTGATCGTGCGTGATCTGCTGAATGCGCCACGACGTTGCCCCCAGAGTAATGATGTCGTTGACCCGAGACTCATAGACCATCTCTTCATCCAGCTCGCCGACCCGACGAGAGCCCGCCTGCTCTTCGCCTTCGGGCAGGATGACGCTGAACATGCCGCGATCGGGAATGGTACCGCCGCTGGTCACGGCCAGATTCTGAGCACCAGGTCGCGCCGTCAGCAGTCCGCTCTGGCGATCCCATACCAGCTGTGGCCGCAGCTGAGCAAAGGCATCTGACGGAAATTTACCCGCCAGCATATCCAGCGTGGCATTAAACAGCCGACGGGAGAGAGTGCGAAATGGATCGGCCCGGCAGACCTGCGCATACCAATCATCGGCCTGCAAAGGATCCATTGCCACCGCCGCCAGCGTTTGCTGCGCCAGAATATCGAGCGGGTTACGGGGCGGAGCCAGCGCATCGAGGTGACCCGCCCGCATCGACTGTAATATCACGGCTGAATCCAGCAGATCACGCCGGGTGCGGGGAAACAGGATGCCGGTGGAGATGCCGCCAACCTGATGTCCGGCGCGACCCACACGCTGCAGGGCGCTGGCGACTGACAGCGGCGCGCCGACCTGAATCACCAGATCCACCGGCCCCATATCAATGCCCAGTTCCAGGCTGGAGGTCGCCACCACGCAGCGCAGTCTGCCCTGCTTCAGGGCAGCTTCAATCTCGCCTCGCTGCTCTTTTGAGACGGAACCGTGGTGTGATCGGACTATAATTTCGTCGGCGCGCTCTGCATCCCGTTCATCAGCGGTTTGCTTCGCCAGGTAACGCGCATTGAGCCGCGCCGTCAGCTTTTCTGCCAGGCCGCGCGAATTCACAAACACCAGCGTGGCGCGATGGGCCATTACCTGCTGCAGAATGCGCGCTTCGATATGTGGCCAGATCGATCCGCTTGCAGTGCTCGCTTCACCGGTCAGGTCATCGGCGCTGGCAATATCGGTCATATCCTCAACCGGCACTTCGATCGTCAGGTGCAGCGTGCGATCGGCGGCAGGATTAACCACCTGAACCGGCTGACAGCCGCCGAGAAAGGCCGCTACCCGTTCAACCGGTCGCACCGTGGCAGAAAGCCCGATGCGCTGGGCGGGCTGTGGCAGCAGCGCGTCCAGCCGCTCCAGGCTCAGCGCCAGCTGGGAACCGCGCTTTGAACCCGCCACCGCATGCACCTCATCAACAATAACCGTGGTGACGCCCTGTAGCGTGGTGCGTGCTTTGGAAGTCAGCATCAGAAACAGCGATTCGGGTGTGGTGATCAGGATATCGGGCGGGCGACGTAACAACCTGGCGCGCTCCGCGCTGGGGGTATCACCGGATCGCATCCCGATATTCAGCGTGATTTCTGGCTCATTCAGCGCCTGCCGCTCGGCGTAAACGCCTGTCAGCGGCAGATTCAGGTTGCGCTGCACGTCGGCTGCCAGCGCTTTGACCGGTGAAATATAGAGAATGCGGGTGGTCGTTTCGCGTGTGGGAGCAGGCTGGTCAGTTCTGACCTGAAACAGCGTGTCGATGGCAGTCAAAAAGGCCGCCAGTGTTTTTCCGGAACCGGTAGGCGCGATCACCAGCGCATGCTCTCCACTGGCAATCGCCTGCCAGGCCGCCTTTTGCACCGGCGTCGGCGCAGCAAAGGCAGCAGAAAACCAGCGTCGGATGGCGGGTGAAAAACGGGCTAGGACCGTATCAGACTGGGATTTCGACATCATACTCACGGCATCGCGCAGTGACTGCGCCTGGAATTAATCCGTTGAGTGTAAGTGAAAATCGCCGTTTGTGGATGACGCGGCCGATCTCTGGCCGCATCAGTGGTGTTTAAGAACAGGCCGTGCCAGCTAAAGCGCGACCTCTGACCGCCAGGAGTGACACCAGCGCCAGCATAATAATGGTCATGCCATAGAGCCAGGCGGTGTTGGTCAGCCCGATATGGGGTGCGGCAATACCGGCCGCAATCGCGGGCAGGGCAAAGGCGAGATAGCTTTTGATCAAAAAAGCGGAGAACAACCCGGCCCGTTCATGACTCTCTGCTAACGGCATAATGATCTTCAGCACGCTGGAGAAAATCGATCCAAACCCCTGACCCGCAATGGCGGTGCCGATATAGAGCAGGGCCACGCTGTGCAGGGAAAGGCCTGTCAGTGTGACACCGACACCCGCCATCAGCATAAGGGTTCCAATAACTAATGCCCGCGCGGGCGGCAACGGACGAAAGAGTAATACGGCTGCCGTTGCACTTAGCATCAGCGTTGCCACAATCGAGCCGCCGATAAACGGCGATGTCAGACCGGTTGCATTTGCCACCATCGTGGGCATCAGTGACAGATAAAATCCGCCCAGCATCCATGTTGCGATGTTCACCGGCGTCACCTTCAGCAACGGACCCAGTGCGCGTCGCGGAATGCTGACCTGAGGCCGCAGCGCGGCCAGTACCCCAGGCTGAGGCGCAATCGTTTCAGGTATCAGTGGCAGAAGCGCCATCGCGACTATCATCAGCACCATCAGCAGCGCGTAAACCGTGACCGTAGGGAAAGGGGCAAAGCTAACCAGAATGCCACCTGTCAGCGTGCCGAGCGTCATCCCGAGAAACGCGGTGAACGAATTGAGCAGGGGTCCTCGGGTTTTACTGGCGTCAATCAGGCTGGCACCGAAGGTCGGCAGTGCAATACCCGTAGCAAAGCCCTGTACCAGTCGGGCGGCAATCAGGGTTGGGGCCGAACTGGCCACCATAAAGATCATCAGCGCGACCACGTTAATCGCCAGTGCCAGCAGCATCAGCGGACGTCGGCCAGTATAATCCGACACTTTACCCACCGTCAGCAGCGCGGCCAGCAACGCGAAAGCATAAGCACCAAAGATCAGCGTCAGCATGGTCGGCGTCAGATGAAACAGGCTGCGATAAAGCGGGTAGAGCGGCGTTGGCGCACTGCTGGTGGCTGAGATCAGCGCCGCACCGGTAAAGCTAAAAAGCGTGGTGCGGGTAGCCGCCTGCGCTGTCAGGATGGGGTTCATGGGAGTCGCCTTAATGCAAAGGATTAGCTTTTAATAAGGTATACGGTGATTCTGAGCTTAATGCAATATCTTTGCTTTAACGTTTATTGCGATGTGACTTAGTGTCACCTTATGCTAAGCTATGTGTTACTAAGTTACACACCGGAGGACGCATGGCATCAACAAAACTTCGTCAGCAGGGCGGAGCTGTCGTGCTGACTATCCCCAGTGAGATTGCTGCCAGAGCAGGCTGGACCGTCGGCATTGAGCTGGACGTGACCGCTGAGGGCGAATCCGTCAATATAGTGCCGGTTACGCGTGTACCACGCGGACGCCGGACCGTTGCTCAGTTGCTGGCCGGTATTGATCAGCTGGAAATCCAGAGTTATAACGACGAGGCCGTCGACGGACTGAATGACGCGCCGCAGGGAAGGGAGCATATCTGATGGTTTCAAGGAGGGTGCCGCAGAAGGGCGAAATCTGGCACGTTAATGGCGATCCGGTTGAAGGGCGTGAGTTTAAAGGGCCGCATTATTATCTTGTTATCTCTCAGCGCGAGTTAGTTGCAGCTCTGGGGACGGCAGTTTGTGTGCCGGTAATAAGCGGCGGCGTTGCGTCGCGCTCACAGGGAGTCACTGTGTTTCTGGACGGTAACAGCACAGATACTGGCAAGGTGACCGGCGTGGCGCTGTGTTATCAGGTGCGTTCGCTTGACCTGATAGCGCGTAAGGCAAGCTATGCTGCCAGGGTAGAGCCATATGTTATGGATGAAATATTGCCTCTGGTTATAGACCTTATCGACCCGCGATAAATAAAACTCTGCGACAGCAAGATTTTAATAAATTACTGATTTATTCAATCCGGGAAGGCATACAGGCCTCATTTAAACTGTAAGTGTGTGACCTGATGAAAGCGTCATAGCCACTAAAGCGTGATGCTCCTCAATTGCCTCCTTCGCCTGTGTTTTTTCTCGTCAGGCCATTGTCCTTTATTCTTCTCTGTCTCTTTCCTGCAACGTGTTTTTATGTGCTCTGCGGGTTGTCTATCAATACTGTTTCGACCAGTCTCACTGTTAAAAACAATCATGGAGCCAGATGATGAAGATAGCTGAGATCGATCATATCCATCTTTACGTTGAAAATATTGAGCAGGCAGAACAATGGTATAACGAAATCCTGAGCTTTTCCCGCGATGATGCACTGTACTTCTGGTTTGAGCAGGGCGGTCCACTTGTCATCAGGAATAACAGTGCATCCCTCTCTCTTTTCCTCAGAAAATCCCAGCCACCTGGTCACACGGTAGCTTTCGGGGTGGCCGCGTCATCCTTTAACGAACTCCTGCCTGTACTCAGTAAGAATAAAATCCCTTTCAGCGTCAGTGACCACGACGTGTCGATGTCCGTCTATTTCAGCGATCTCAGTGATAATAAGATTGAAGTGACCTCTTACGACTACCTTCAGGCAAAGCAGATACTGGAGAGCATTGCGTAACACTCTCGCAAGGGCAGGATCGGCTGGTCACCAACGGCGATCAGTAAAGCGAGTTCTTTAATCGCTCTGGCAGCGCTTTGTCATAGGCATCGCCATCGATTTCCGCAATCTGTTTCAGAATCGAGCCGGTGCTGGGCAGCGACTGCCGCGCAATCTGCGTTTCAGCATTCCATAACCCGGAGCGGATAATCGCCCGGCTGCACTGAAAGAAAACGCTCTCCACGTGGATGCGCAGCACGGTTTTGGGCTGCTGATTGTTGACCGCAAAGCGCTCAAGCAGCGCCGGGTCGGTACTGATCGCCGCCGTACCGTTCACACGTAGCGTTTCGCCGATGCCGGGGATGAGAAAAAGTAGCGCAACCCGATTGTCATTTAAAATATTACGCAGGCTGTCGATGCGATTATTGCCACGTCTGTCCGGCAGCAGCAGGGTGTAATCATCTTCGATTTCGATAAATCCGGCCGGATCGCCGCGCGGTGAAACATCCAGCCCCTCCGGTCCCGATGTTGCCAGCGCCACAAAAGGCGAGGCGGCTATAAACGGACGATAGGCGGGATGAATATGATCGGTCACCTTAGCCACAGAAGGCCGGGCGACAGTGCCGTAAAGACGTTCAAGTTCGGTCAGTTCCGTCACTAAGCTGTTCTGTTCAGGCATGTTTGCACTTTCCTTTTATTGATCAGATCCTCAGGACGCTGACGATAAGACACCACAGATCCGACGCGCAGGTTTAACCAGGACTTTAACACCAATAACTGCAGAGTCAGAGCCACTGCGTCGTCCTTTGTGATCACTATTCACTGTGATCCGTCAATCCCGGCTAGACAGAAAGGGATTACCGGGCCAGACCTGTTAAACCCAGGTGTTGGTATCAGAACAACCTGCTGATATAAAGGATTAACCTGATCAGTATCCAAAAGGAGCAAAGGATGTTTTGGGAATCAGAGCGGTTGCTCTACAGATTTACCCTTCGTGAGGATCTTGACGACCTTTTCAGAATTTATGGCGACCCGGAAACGCATAAATTTAACCCGCGAGGCCCGTGGCCTGACAGGGAATATGCTGTTCAGGCCATGGAGCGCATACAGGATAGCTACCGGAATCAGGGTTTCGGCGACTGGACAATATTCAAGAAAGCCCATCCGGAAAAAATTATCGGCTTTGGTGGCGTCTTCAGAAGCCAGTTTGACGGCCGTCAGACTAATAATCTCGGCTACCGGTTTGAGCCAGATGCCTGGGGTAAAGGATATGCCACTGAGCTTTCACGCAGAGCCATTCGTTACGGATTTGAAGAGGCCGGACTCAGCGTCATCACGGGCGTGGTGCGTGAAAACCATCTGGCTTCGCGCCGGGTGCTGGAAAAAGCAGGCTTAAGGTTTTTGAAAAAG
This sequence comes from Pantoea alfalfae, assembly GCF_019880205.1. NCBI lineage: Bacteria > Pseudomonadati > Pseudomonadota > Gammaproteobacteria > Enterobacterales > Erwiniaceae > Pantoea > Pantoea alfalfae. The sequence goes on along the minus strand of NZ_CP082293.1, from coordinate 98,986 downwards.
GTTAACGATCTCGAAGGGCTGCCTCCCAGCCTGATGTATGCCCTCAGCCGACGTGAATGGCTTGACGCTGGTAACGCGCTTAACGTCTGATTTTCCTCTTTGCGAGTCGGGCGCAGTTTTGTCTGCGTCCTCTTACTGCCTTAAACCTCTGAGAAACCCTCTCTTATCCCGCGATTACTTTCCTGCTCACTGGATTACCTTAACCGCCTTACTCAGGGGAGGATTTATGGATATTCGTACGATTTTTATTTCAACGGTAATGGCAGTCAGTTTGTTGTGGATAGGCGCATCAGACAACCGTTCGTCTCATTTCAGCGGAGAGCCGGTCAAAGCGGGACTGAGTAAACTTCAGCCCTGAGTGTCACACGCCCGATCGCACACTTTAGCGCCTGCTCAGCCAGAGATGCGGTACACTGCCGCTATCTGTTAATGCAACATCGTTGCGTTAACCAAAACGTTGACGCTGAAAAAAGCAGGAGAACGAGATGGCGAGGGAGATGATTCGGCAGGGTGGGCGCAGCGCCCGTATTCAGGCGGAAGTGCATGATACCGTTAACCGGCTACTGGAAACGCGGGATCGTTCCGCCATTACCGTACCGATGATCGCCGAACAGGCAGGCGTAACACCCTCCACGATTTATCGACGCTGGGGCGATCTGGCCCAGTTGCTGGCGGATGTGGCCGTGGCGAGGATGCGACCGATTGCCGATCCGGAAGATACCGGCTCGATGATCGGCGATCTCACCGCGTTCCTTCAACATTATGCTGAAGAGATGTCCTCGAAAGTGGGTCGTGAACTGCTTGCCGATGTGATTGGCCGTCATGCTGAAGCGGCCAGCCATAAATGCTGTGGATTCACCTATCAGCATCTTGAAACCCTGAATAACCGGGCCATCGCGCGCGACGAAGCGGGTTTTGACGTTGATCGCCTCGTCGATGTCGCTGTCGCGCCCGTGATGTTCCACATACTGTTTGGTGATCGTGACGTTTCAGCGGAATACTGTTCGTTGCTGATTCAGCAGGCATTTTAACTCAGCCCTGAACGTAGGGCAGGGCGGCTTCGGTGATCAGGTGCTGCAACAGCGCACGAGCGGGATCGTCACTCTGGTCTGAGCGGGCCAGCGCAATACCCAGATGGCCAGGCTGCGGCAGTCGCTGTGATTCTGTCACCAGCCCCTCCGGCAACCCCGCGCGGGTGCGCAGGGTGATACCCAGCCCGGCCTGCAGCGCGGCCCAGATGCCGCTAAGACTGTGACTGGTAAACACCACGCGCCACGGAATGCCTGCCTTATCCAGCGCCCCGGTAGCGCGGGTTCGCATCACACAAGGCGCCTCAAATGCCACCAGCGGCAGCGGTTCGCCACGCTGCAGAATCCCCGCCAGATCAAATGCCGGATGCTGTATCCAGACTAACGGACACTGACCGATTAACTGCGTGCCAGACTGCTGTTCCGCCTGCCACAGGAGCGCTAAATCCAGCTCATGACGAGCCAGTGCCGTTAAGATCGCCAGATTTCTGTCGACGCGAGCGGTCAGCATCACGCCCGGATGCTGCCGGTTAAACGCGCCGAGAATGGCAGGCATCAGCGCCTCGCCAAAATCCTCCTGCATGCCGATGCGAATTTCGCCCTGCAATGCTTCGCCTTTCACGGCCCGCAAGGTCTCATCGTTCAGTGACAACAGACGTCTTGCGTAACTCATCAACTGCTCGCCACTGCGGGTTAATTGCAGATGCCGCCCTTTTTTCATCACCAGCGCGGTACCACATTGCTGCTCGAGTTTTTTAAGCTGCGCACTGACGGCTGAGGTTGACCGGCAGAGGTGCTGTGCCGCAAGAGCAAAGCTGCCCGCATCAATACCCGCCACGAAACTGCGCAGCGCATCCATATCGAGCGATTCGGGTACTTTGTTCATCATTGTCCTTAAAATGAGGATAGTGGATGCTGATTAATTTGATTTTCAGGATTAACGGGCTGAGTGACACTCTCTCTGACCAACGAGGAGCGTGCAATGAAAAAATCACTGGATCGGGAAACACTGGCGCAGCGCGCGCCAAAACTGGCTGAACTGACGCAGCAGGTGCTGTTTGATGATATCTGGCAGCGCGGCCTGCTGTCATCACGTGAGCGCAGCCTGCTGACGCTGGCAACCCTAACTGCGCTGGGACGCGTCCAGCAGTTGCCGTGGCACATTAACTACGCCCGGCAAAATGGACTGACGCTGAATGAACTGGTGGAGAGCTTCACGCATCTGGCATTTTATGCAGGCTGGCCTGCTGCCGTTACCGCGCTGAGCTATCTGGAGGATAATCACTGATGCCCTTCACCCGGATCACCTTGCGGCAAGGTTACAGCGATGCAGATCTTCATCTTCTCTCCACGCTGCTGCAGCAGGCGCTGGTCGCAGAATTTGACGTTCTAGAGCAGGACTGTTTTCAGATCATTGAGATGCTGCCTGGCTCTCAGCGTGTGTTTGATCGCCGTTATCTCAGCGGAGGCCGCAGCGAAAATTTCGTGCTATTTCAGATAACGGCAGGCCGTTCGCGTTCCCGGCAACAGAAGCAACGCTTTTATCACGCACTTTGCGCGGCACTTCAGACAAAGATGGCAATCGATCCTGATGATGTGATGATCATCATTCAGTTTAACAGCACCGAAGAGTGGAGCTTTAGCGGCGGCCGGATGCTGGCACAGGCGGCGTTATGATTATCATGCACTATCGCTTTACGCTGCCCGCTGACTATGACATGGGCATCATCGAACAGCGCATCAGTCTGAACGGAGCCCGGCTGGATGGCTTTCCAGGGCTGGTGGCAAAAGCGTATCTTTACGCCTGCCGTGAGGATGGAGTACTCAATGAAAATCGCTATGCGCCGCTCTATTTCTGGCGGGAGGCGAGTGGCATGCAGCGTTTCCTGCAAAGCCCGGGCTTTGCGACGCTGGTCAGGGATTTTGGCTGGCCGATCATCGAAAGCTGGCTGGCGTTTGAGGAACCGACTTTCATCACTAATCTGGCTGAAGCCCGTTTTATGACACTGAACCGCTGGACGATTTCGCCACATACGAACCTGGCAGCACTGCCGGTGAAAGCAGGCTTCAGCGCCTGGGATGTGACCCGCTGGCAGGGATTAACGGTTAACGCATCTCAGCAGCGACCAGCGTCCGGTCCGGAGGTCTATCGCATCGGTTATCTGGCGCGAGGCGCTGCCGCTGCAGATCTGCGGCTGTAGCAGCGGCGTTGATGCGGAGTGCCATTCAGAGGGCAAAAATGGCTTCAATCTCTATGCGCAGGTCAGCGGAGAACAGTCCGCTGACCTGTACCAGCGAGCTGGCGGGCAGATGTTCGCCGTAGTTGCGATAAAGCACTTCCCGCAGCGCGGTGATCTCTGTGAAAGAGGTGATAAATATCGTGACTTTCAGCAGCGCTGCGAGCGACGTATTCTCAGCTACGGCAACTGCCCTGAGTTGATCAAAAATGGCTTCTGCCTGTTAAACCATATCTCCCTGCTGAGCCGCCGTACCGAAAGCGGTCAGCCCTGAGACATACAGCGTCTCGCCATGTTTCACTGCGTAGACATAAGGCGCTTTTACTTCGTCCAGTGGCGGGTAATTTTTGCGTTCTGGCAGGGTCATATTTTCTCCTTCATCATGTGAATCATCAGACATTACTCTCCGCCACCACTTAGCGCATCAGCAGTTGCTGGCAGACAACATTATCCTGCGCGGCGCGCTGTTGCTCATCGGCTTTCAGTTGCTCCCAGCGGCCAATCACGCTGCGTCCCAGCCGCGGTTTATAGGCTATTTTCTGCAGCGCATAGTCAGAATTGCCGCCTTCAATAACATTTCGCATCTGCTGGTCGAACGGCTGCTGACCTTGGTGATCAATTGCGCAGAACACCGCGACGTAATACGCTTTGTCTTCCTCACTGTCGTGCGGGATTAAAAGCCAGCCAGGGCGAGGATAAGCAGCAGCGGAAGAATATATTTTAGCCATTTATAACACTTGTTTTCGTATGATTAACAGCCTCATACCCTTTTCAGTATGGCGATAGTATCTGAACCTGCACCCTGCACCCTGCACCCTGCACCCTGCACCCTGCACCCTGCACCCTGCACCCTGCACCCTGCCGCCAACGCAAATACCTTCTTATAGACATTTGTCGAATTAACGCTTTTGTGCCACATCATGCTCTGCAGCATCCTCATTGGAATGTCCGCATAGAGCATATGCATGGCGTAGCTACTGTTGAAAAGTAATGAAAATGTAATCCCGTCCAGCCTCGTTCAGCCAGATGCACACTGCGATGTCTGTCACGGCCCAGAGCCTGACTTTTCTCGGTACGGTCGGTCTCAGCATGACAGCACCTAAGCAAAAATTTCGGTGTGGAGACCATCAGCTCTTGCTGGTCCACGTACTGCGGGTCGGACAGCGAAATCAGACGATGCAATACTATACCGGCAGGCGCTCGGTCAGGCCGCCGGTAGTGCCGTCAAAATAGCCCTGCAGAACGTCAATGCCATGCGCAAACGTGTCCAGATCGCACTCGTGGTCACCGAGTTCACCTGCGTCGCTCAGCACCTGACGGAACTCCGCATATTTTCTGCTGAATATTTTCAGCGCGGTTCCGTTCGCGAAGTCTGCGTCTCTCTTTTCAGAGGAAGTAATTCCGTACAGGATTTTCTCGAAGGCGTAGCTGAAATCATCATGGGCTTTCATGGATTCGAACGTAACAGTTTTCCGGAGGATTCATAGCGTTATTACAGAAGGGCTGATTTACTCAATATGTAAAAATTAATCAAAGATAATATGAGTGTGCTTATTTTATTCCTGGTTACCAATAGTTTGCTTAAATAAACCACTCGAAATTACCTGATGCCCATCCTGTCATGATCCGACTTTTTCAATTTATAGCATTAACCGGAAGCGTAACACGACGGCGGGGCGGGGAAAAGCCTGGCGCAGACGGCCCTGGCTCGCGTCATTACACCATATGTAGTGGTTAATGCAGCTGACAGAGACACGATATGTAGTGCCATGCGCAAAAAACCGCCACCAGGGAAGAAAGATCCGGTGCTGCCCTTTTTCGGATCTTCTGAATCAGGAGAAAGAGACGTGAGCAGCATACAGTGAATAGGCAGCCAGAATGGCGCATCTGATATAAAATAGAACTTATGCTGAATTATTGACTGAAAGTGGAAATTATTGCTTTTAAGATTAAAAGCTGCGTCATGAGTAAAATTCGCTCAGCCTGAGTGTCTGAGAGGCGACATCAATCAGAAGACAGGATCAGACCGGCCCGCACCACAACGTTCCATACCGTCCCGCCTTATCCTCTTTACCTCACCATCACCAAAAGTAAAATTTTAGTTAAAAACGCTTTACGAAAGCATTAAATGGATTGTAGATTAAGTAATCCACAATAAAGGTTTATGATCCATGAAAAGAAACGCTGGCAGACCAAGAGAATTTAACCCTACTGACTTTCTGAACGTTGCTCAGGCACTGTTCTGGGAGAAGGGCTACAGGGCGACATCTCTTGCCGATCTTAGAGAAAAATCGGGGCTGGCCAGCGCAAGCATCTATAAACTTTATCCCGACAAACATGCCATCTTCCTTGCTGCGCTTCGTCAGTACATGGATGGCGGCCTGCGGCGCCTCACGCAGCGTGAAAACGAACTTGAACCCGAAACAGCCCTGACCCAGACGCTCGATTTTTTTGCACAGCTCACCGCCGGTCCTGATGGATCACGGGGATGCTTTTCCATTGCGGCGGCCAGTGAACTGCTTCCTGGTGATGAGGCTGTCCGGGAGCTGATTGAATATATGTTTTCAGGCCTGATTTCCCGGCTGACGCGCATTCTGCAAAAGGGCCAGAAGAAAGGCGTATTCCGGAATGACTATGATGCCGGCGTTATGGCTGAAGGCCTTTTTATGATGCTGGAAGGTATGAGGTTATACGGGAAAGTGAAACCAAAAATTGAAAATCTGCGAAGATCAAATGCGTTTTTTATCAATTCTGTTCTCGCATTGCCTGTCAGTAACGATAAGTAACCGGGATAACGTGATGCTGATGGCAGGAATGACCGTCCGGAGAAAAAAAAGGAACAGGCTCCTGACTGTTCTGCATGCGTCAGGTAAAAATGTTATCTGCGGCTGGAGCGAAAAAGGAAGGTTCTATAAAAGAATATTTGATGAAAGCACGCTGATTATACTTACACCATCATCTGCAATAATTACAGTAATGTAGTTATTAACCCTTACATATAAACACTGAGCTCGTTGCCTCAGGGTATTCTCATGCCATCAATAAAAATGAAACTATTTCACATCCGTTGACAGTGAAAAAATGATCCATAGGCGGAAAATCTATTGATTCTATCTTTCATTGCTTATGCATAATTGTCACTAATAATTCATCAAACAGGTTTGACTCAGATAATTTCGGGGAGTAGTTTTTATTATAGTTTTGTAAAGACCCCCTGTATAACACTGGATGAGGATTTATAAATGAAGCCGAATGTAGACCAGAATATTGTTCTCAGTACGGAAGAATCAGAATATATCCGATCAGTTCTTGAAAAAATTGACTATGATCCTTCAGGCTCAGACGTTTATTTAAATAAAATCAGAAAGGTTGCCTATACGGTATTTCCTGAAAGGGTGATCACGGCAATCAATAAGGTTAAAGGCTTTTCAGCGAGCGCGCTCGGTTCATTGCAGATTGATAATCTGCCGGTAGATAAGTCAGTCACCGGCAGTCCACGTCATAATGAATCAGGCAGCGCATTCAAAAGTGGCGTATTGACTGAAAATATACTGGTCACAATGGGTGTGCTTACGGGTGAACCCTATTCCATTGCTCATGAAGGTCATGAGCTGGTAAATAATCTTACGCCGCATAAAGAGGCAGCCAAAGAGTTTACCGGTCTCGGGTCTGAAGTTGAGCTCGATTTTCATATTGAAAATGCTGCGCAGGCATATATGCCGGAAGGCGACACGTCACCGCTTGCACTCATATTACTGGGCGTCAGAGGGGAACCGCTTGGCGGGCCGCAGACCCGCATTTCCGACTGCCGCCGGGCGCTGGAAAAACTTTCAGAAGAAGATATCAAGCATCTGTACGGCAAAAATTTCATTATCCGCGTGCCTTACCGCTGGCGCGGCGCGTCTGCTGAACCACGTGATAATACTGACCTGAGTCCGATTCTGTCAGGCCCTATCTCTGCCCCGCGTGTGACCGTAGCCTTCTACCCGGATATGGTACTGGCCGTGAATCCGCGTGCAAAACAGGCTCTGGAAAATCTTTATCAGGCAGTACGCGAAGTTTCATTCGGCGTTCAGATCAGCCCCGGCAGGCTGATCCTCATTAATAACAGTTTTACCCTGCATTCCCGTGACAGCTTCAAGCCCGCTTTTGATGAAAACGATCGTGCGCTCCGCTGGGTACAGCGCATTTTTGTAGCCCGCAACCTCTGGAACTTCAGGTCGTTCGTACCCGTTAAAGACCGCGTGTTTGATCCCAACGTGAAAACCGCAGCATCCGAAATACCGGGGCGCGAGAAAACGCCGTCGGCTGCCTGAAGCCACACCGCCACCGGCAGCCTGCTGGCCGGTGGCCTCGACAAGCCCGCCTTGCCTCCGTACGTCAAAGGCGAAGCAGGCGCAACAGAGTCAGCTGGCTTACTGTCAGTTGCCATGCCAGAAAGGAACATTATGAACCCAGCCAGCCGGACATCTCATCGATCAGCCATGACGGGAGGCCAGGGCAATACCGTGACGGGAACTCTGCTTGCAACCAGCTTTGGATTTATTGTGGTTCAGCTGGACGTGACTATCGTGAATGTTGCGCTTCCGGAAATTGGCAGCAGCCTTGAAACAGGGGTTTCAGGACTTCAGTGGGTGGTTGACGCTTATACACTGTCCTTTGCCGCTCTGTTACTGACGGCGGGCGCAGCCGGAGACCGCTTTGGCTGCCGCCGGGTTTTTAACAGCGGACTTTTTCTTTTCTGCCTGGCTTCCCTGACGTGTGCCCTTACGCATTCCGTGGATGTCCTGATCGCGGCCCGATGCATTCAGGGTGCCGGTGCGGCGCTGATCCTCCCGACGTCACTGGCGCTGCTGTCCCACGCCTGCGCGGGCGATCCGGTAGTGCGAAGCCATGCCATAGGATGGTGGAGTGCCATCGGGGGAGCAGTAAGCGCTATGGGGCCGGTCGCCGGTGGTCTTCTTACGACCGCCTTCGGATGGCGCGCCATTTTCCTCGTCAACCTTCCCGTGTGCCTGCTCAGCCTGTGGGCAACTTACCGGTTTGTGGCGGAAACGCCGGCGGAGAAGAGTAAAAGCTTTGATATGCCCGGTCAGGTCCTGGCCATACTGTTTCTGTTCCTGCTCACGTATTCCGTGATTGAGGCAGGAGCAGAGGGATGGCTATCACCAGAAATATGGACCGGACTGGCTCTGGCTCTTGCTGCAGCCCTGCTGTTTGTGGCCCGTGAGACGCGGGCAGCAGAGCCGATGATCCCGTTATCTCTGTTCCGGAACTCCGTGCTGACCATTGCCGTTCTTCTGGGACTGCTTTCCAATCTGACCTTCTATGCTCTGATATTCATTCTGAGCATTTTCTTCCAGAGTGTAAAAGGGTACTCCCCAACGCAGACGGGGCTGGCCCTGCTGCCATTTACAGTGATCATGATTGCCAATGTGGCAAGCAGCCGTCTTACCCGATATTTCACGCCCCGACTCACAGTTGCTGGCGGCGGAATTTTATGTGTACTGAGCTTTCTGCTGTTGCATGACCTCGACAGGGATACGCCGTATTACGTTGTCATGGTGAGCATGATTTTCCTGGCGATCGGTTCCGGAATAAGCACCCCGGCTCTCACATCAGCCATTCTCGGCAACGTGCCGTCAACGCGTTCTGCAACTGCATCAGCCATTTTTAACGTATCCCGGCAGGTTGGCAGCGCGCTGGGCGTCGCGCTGCTGGGCGCACTGATAGTGGGTGCTGCTGAGAGCATGACCGCTGGCGCAAGGCTTGCCTTTGATATCTCAGTGGTGCTCCGGGTGGCCGGAGTCATTCTGGCCGCATTATTTCTTTAAATAAATATATTGTCAGGAAAGGGGAGCATGATGAGGCTTGTAATTATAGGCACCCGGAAAACAGGCACAAGCCTGGCACTGGTCAGCACCGCACTGAAAAGAGGAATGCCCGTCACAATTATCAGCAATCCTGAAGACAGATTAGAGGAAGTTTTCCCTCCGGAAGTGGAAATAAAATATCTGCCTGCTGATGTCAGCATTATTTCCGGGTGGATTAGAAAAGAATACCTCAGGCCGGAAGCTGACCTGAGGATCACCACGATTAATGATGTGTACGCGAGCGTTGCTGCACAGGTCAATTCGGCACTTGACCTTCCGGGACCCGATGCCGCAGCCGTTACTCGTGCGGTATCAAAATTACAGCAGAAAAGGATACTCACCGATAACAATATCCCGACATCCGGCTATTCGGAATTCCACCTTTCAGATCATAAAGCCCGGGGGGAAGCGCTCCACAGGCTGCAGCTACCGGTAGTAATAAAACCCTCAGAAGGAACTGCGAGTAATGGCGTGAAACTCTGCTGTCAGCATTCCGAGGTAATCAGCCATCTCGACTATCTGGTTAATCAGAAAGAGCAGCGGCCGGACCTGGTCCCCAGCGATACGGTACTGCTGGAAGAATACCTGCCCGGAACAGAGTACTGCGTTGAGTATTTCGACGGGCATTACGTTGGCGCCATGCGCAAGTCCAAACGGTACGGCACCGAATTTCTGGAACGCGGCTATACGTCAGAACTGGATATTGATGAAAAGACCCTTCGTAACCTTATCGGAACAGGCGCCCGGGCAGTACAGGCGGCGGGGCTCGATTGGGGGCCGGTACATGTTGACTGCATCGTTCATAATGGTTTCGCCAGCATCATTGAATTAAATCCCAGGATTGCCGGCAGCTTCATTTGCGATATTGTCCGGGATGCCTATGGCTTTGATATGGTTGAACACCTCGTTGATAAGCTTCAGGGCAAAAAGGTCACGGTGCCTGCAGGCTTCCTGCCTGCCGCTTACGCCTGCGTTAATTTTTTCCTCGAAAGCGACCCGTTACCCTGGTCATTTACTGAAAAGGGTGAACTCAGTAACCACTTTATGCACATCAGCTACGGTCCACAGCACCTGAGTAACCGCAGGCGCAGGGCGTTCGTTTACGTCAGAAACCTTATACAGAATTTCCAGCCGGAGACTAACTAAATGAAACTAATCAGTACTGTCGTGATTGTGGATGGTGCATCAACCAGCGCGTATCTGGCGCCGGCATTCCGTTCTTATGGTGTTCAGTGTGTTCACGTTCTCAGCAGTGAGACACTGCCGGAACGCCTCAGGGCGCAGATCAATCATTCTGACTTTATACGCAGCCTCGTATATCAGGGTGATATCCGCGTGCTGGCAGAAAACCTGAAGGATCTGCAGATTGACGTGGTATTACCGGGTGGGGGAAGCGGTATCGAGCTTGCGGCCGAGCTTGCCGAAGCGCTTGATGTTCCTTACAAAAATCCCGTCCATCTTGCCAAGGCACGCCGCCATAAGTTTGAGCAGATAGAAGTCCTGAGCCGTAGCGGACTTCTCACGCCCAGGCAGTATCAGTCAGAACAGGCAGACGAGATCGTTGAATGGACGCAGGCTCATCTTACCCTGCCGGTTGTGGTGAAGCCTACCCGGGGAGCCGGTGTGAGTGGCGTGAAAGTGTGCCACACCCTTTCTCAGGTCAGGGAAGCAGCCGAAAATATTCTCAATTCAAAATCTTATTATGATGAAGATCAGAACGAAATCCTGGTTCAGTCCTGCACGCAGGGGCAGGAGTACATTGTTGATATTGTTTCTTTCGATGGCCATCACAAAGTTGTCAGCGTTTGGGAAGTGGATCGCGATCGCCGGGAATCACCGCGCCTTGAAAAAATGATGGTGGTTGACCATACCCAGCACAGATTCTCGGCACTGATTGATTATGCCAAAAAAGTACTGGATGCAGTCGGCCTTAAATTCGGACCGTCCCATATGGAAGTGATGCTAACCGTCGACGGGCCGGTAATCGTTGAGCTGAATTCCCGTCTGCATGGAAGCCTCGATCCCTTACTGACGACGGCGGTGACGGGGGAAAATCATGTGTCCGCTACCGTCAACGCGTTTGTCAATAATGCGCACTTTATTGACAGCATCGGTAAGGCCCCGGGATTCAGCGGCTACTGCGGACATGTCCTGCTGGTTTCTCCGGTTTCAGGCCGTCAGTTACAGAATTTCCCCTGGGACAGAATTGAAAGCCTCCCTTCATTTGTAAGCGTAAAGCGGTGGGTGAAACCGGACGGTCAGCTCCAGGTCACTACGGGCCTGCAGACGGCTATTGGCATGGTCGGGTTGTTTCATGAAAATTTTGAACAGCTGAACAGGGACTGGAAAACGATCAGGGCAATCGAAAATGAATACTTTATGGTTCCTCAGGCGTCAGCCGAGCCCGCATAAGAGATCTGAAAAGGCCGCACAGGCGGCCTTACTCACAGCTGACAGCCAGTATCATCTGCCCGTGCCGATTCCTGCATACGGGCAATGAGCTATCCGGGAAAACGAGGAACTTATGCATCTTGTTATTATCGGTGCCAGGAATACGGGGACCAGCCTGAATCTTGTGGACCAGGCGCTGGCCAGGGGGCTGCACGTAACGGTGATCACTGCTGAACATGATGACCTGACCCATGTTTTTAAAGAAGAAGTGAATGTCGTTACTCTGACTGTTACGGCAGATAATGTCGCTGGCTATATTCAGAATGTCATCCGTAAAGACAGCGAGTATATCCGGGTTACAACAGCACATGATATGTATGCTTCGGTGGCGGCACAGGTTTCGAATCGTCTGGGCATTCCGGGACCGGATGCTGAGGCTGTCTCTCGATGTGTTTCAAAAAAGTACCAGGACGTAATTCTGAACAGCCTGGGCTGCAGGCTGGGTGCATCATGCCAGTACAACCTTGACAATGAGTTATATCAATCCCGGTTTGAACATTTAACCTTTCCCGTTGTTTTAAAGCCAGTTAAAGGGTCGGCGAGTCATGGAATAAGAAAGTGTCACACCCCGGCTGAAGTTTCAGACCACATGCAATGCCTCAGGGAAATGTATAAAGCTCTGCCTGAAATTATACCCTCCGGAGATATAATGATAGAGAGCTTTATAAACGGCCCCGAATACTGCGTTGAAATATTCGATGGCCAGTTCGCAGGTATTATGGCGAAGAAAAAAAAGGCCGGTGATTTATTTATTGAGCGGGGGTACACCTCTGAAACCGACCTCAGTGTAAAGGCCATCAGGAATATTGCTGCGCTTTGTGAGCACGTCGTAGCCACAATGAATCTCTGCTGGGGACCTGTTCATATTGACTGCATTACTGAATCCGATAATGTTCATATTATTGAAGTTAACCCCCGCATTGCGGGAAGTTTCATTACGGATATTATCCGTGATGCATGGGGTTTCGATATGGTTAACGCGCTACTTAATAAACTGAATGGTTCAGATGTGTTCTTACCAGAGAGAGCAGAACCTTCAGGATTTGCTCAGGTTATTTTTTTCCTGGACTCCGATCCTGAAATAATGAAATTCAAAGAGAGCGGTATCCTGTCTGACAAAAATATCAGGCTGTCATTTTCACCCCAGATTTTAACCAGCAGGGAACGGAGGTCTTATCTTTATCTGGTCGTGTGTTGAATTATTTTCCGGATTCGTCTGAGCGGGAACTGCAGAACGCCTGATACCTGTTTTTAAAATGCGATCACTCCATATGGTGCGACCATTCCCGGATCTTTGCGTCTGAATATTATTGCGCCATATATTCAGCATAAGTAAGGAAAACATTGATGAATAATTTTAAGACACACTCGAACATCAGCAAGGTTCATGAAACTTCATCCCCTCACTGGAATAAAGCACGTCGCTCCAGAACTAGTCAACTGAGCGTCACGGTAAACGGAGATAACAGCCTGACGGATCAGTATGGACGTGATTTCATCCACTTCTGCACTACGTCCTATCTTGGCCTGGACTATGCGCCGGAAATTCAGCAAGGTGCCATAAAGGCTATCCAGGAACAGGCAACGCTGCGCGTAGCCTGCTCAAGGAACCGCTGCCGCCTCGCTCTGCTGGACAACTATCAGAATGCGCTCAGCGATCATTTCAACGCGCATGCCCTGGTAACGCTTTCCTGCAGCAGTGCATCAGCAGCAATGTTACCTTTACTGGCATCAGGTATTTTTAACGGCGGTATAAAGCCGTTAATGGTGTTCGACCGGTTCGCGCATTATTCAATGAATCATCTCAAAGCATTGTGCGCAGAAGAAACGTCTGTAATGACTATCGGCCATAATGACGTCACCGCTTTAGAGGACATCTGTAAAACTAATCAGCACGTTATTTACGTGGCGGATTCCTTTTACAGCATGGGTGGTATATCGCCCATCACTGAAATCGTGAGCCTTCAGAATAAGTACGGGCTTGGTCTGTTCTACGATGATTCTCATGCAATGAGCATTTCTGGCACCTGCGGTACCGGTTATGCCCGCTCTTACTTTACTGAACTCCCTGAAAACACCTTTATTGTTGCTTCCCTGGCCAAGGCATTTGGCGCTTCGGGTGGCGTTATACTGTACGGAGATAAAAAGATCACCCCGGTAATTGAACAGTACGGCGGCCCGGTTAACTGGTCCCAGAGCCTGAATGCGGCCGGCATAGGCGCCGGAATGGCTTCACTGGCGATACACCACTCGGCATTGCTGCCCCGGCTGCAAAAAAAGCTGTCTGATAACATCCATCATTTTGATCAACTCCGCGGCACAAGAGGTGATTCGAGCCCCAGTCCGGTAAGGTTAATTCGGTGTTTGAGCGCAGAAGAATGCATCTGGCTCAGCACAAAGCTGGCAGAGGAGGGCTTCCTTACCTCTCCGGTATTTTTCCCCGTTGTACCTAAATCAAGCCCGGCAATACGGATCACCTTAAGGGCTGATATGAAGAAGGAGCAGATCAGCGCCTTTCTGGCAAAGCTGAACTCTTTGATGACAGAAAGAGAGGTGCTTAATGAAAAGCCCGTTAATTTTTAATGCCTTTGTCCTTAACTCCCTTACCCATCTTAATCCGGGCCAGTGGAAAAATCCGGACAATCACTGTGCCGGTTTTATGACTCCGGATTACTGGGAAAAGCTGGCCAGCACGCTGGAGGACGCTCTGTTCGATGGGGTTTTTTTTGCTGATGTTTTAGGCCTCCATACTCAGAAAAATGATGAGTCAGAATATTGCATGTCCAGGGGCATTCAGTTCCCTCTTCACGATCCAGCCCCGGCGGTCGCGCTTATGGCATCCGTGACGCGTAACTTATGCTTCGGCATGACCTCGTCAGTTTTTGCTGACACACCTTATCTGTTTACCAGAAAGATGAGTACGCTGGATCATCTTACCCGGGGCAGAATGGCCTGGAACATCGTCACGTCTTATCTGCCATCGGCCATGCAGGCAATGGGGCTCATCGCTCCTCTGAATCATAAAGAAAGGTACCTTTATGCAGAGGAGTACGTCTCGCTGTGCATGGAAATGTGGGCCGCCCCCCCCCGGATGACCACCATCCCGGATGACACTTTCTTTTCATCTGCAAAAAAAGTGAGATTTGAGGGGGATTATATAAAATTCTCCGGATACGGTCTGTCAGCGTACTCTCCGCAGGGCTACCCCGTTCTCTACCAGGCCGGAGCATCTGATACAGGACTCGCTTTTGCCGCTAAAAATGCAGAGTGCGTTTTCCTGGCCGGTAAGTCGGTAGAAAATACTAACCGTCTCATGTCCGGCATAATCCATAAGTTCTCAGAACGGAAGAGGCCGCGCACGTCCTACCGTATCATCCCTCAGGTAACTTTTATCACGGCAGAAAATAACAGAGTCGCTCAGCAGAAGTATGAACATATGCTGCATTTTGCAGATATAAAGGGTGCGGAGATTTTAGCTTCTGCCTGGCTGGGTATTGATCTGACCGACCAGGATCCACTCCGCCCGCTGGCTTCCTTTCAATCAGAGGCCATTCAGTCATTTGCTGAGCAGTTTACAGTATCAGGTCACAGTAAATGTCCCGAAACTGTCGGCGAGCTGATCCGGCGTGCGGCTGTCGGAGGACTGGGGTGCGTTATGGTGGGCGGTCCTTCAGAACTGGCTGATAAAATTGTTACTTTACAGCAAAACGGCGCGGACGGGTTTAACCTGCCCAGCATAGTGAACTCCGGAACTTATGAGGATTTTATAGGCTATTTAATCCCGGAACTGAAGAACAGAGGCGTGTATAAAACTGAATATTCAGAAGGAACGTATCGGGAAAAAATATTCGGCGCTTAAAAATTAATATATTCATCAAGTTAACGCCTGAGATTCAGAACTTGCAGTTCTGATCTGAGACGAAAAATACTTTCGGACCCCATCAGGACAACAAACTCTACAATTCGAACAGTAAAAACGCCGCTTATGCGGCTTTTCCTGTCCTGATCATTTCTCATGCATAGTGAGCCTCCGTATATCCGGGGTTGCCTTGGCTGTTCATGCCGCACTGGCAAAGCATTTACTCCCTAAAGTTACCTTCAATTTTACTAAACGACCCTCAGCAAAAAATATCTCTCGGGATCCGCTTCTGCCTTTTTTCGGATCTTCGATAAAAAGAGACAAATCAGAATATGTGATGCATATACATATGTCCTGCATCTGCATATACTTAACAGATGCATATGCTTTACATCTTCATATACATCGCATATGCTTTATCTATGCAGCGCTGTTCTGCCACAAAAAATAGCCGGTATCGGCACAGTGTCGGAAATCCGACCGGAAGGAGTAACCATGAGAACCGTATCCATTTTTAAAAACGGCAACAATCGCGCCATTCGTCTTCCTCGTGACATGGATTTTGAAGGAGTGAGCGAACTCGAAATCATCCGGGAAGGGGACAGCATCATCCTGCGTCCCGCCCGGCCGACCTGGGGCTCATACCTTGAACTCGAAAAGGCCGATCCGGACTTTATGGCAGAGCGCGAAGACGTTGTCAGCGACGAAGGACGATTTAACCTGTGAACACAACCTATATGCTGGATACCTGTATCTGCTCGTTCATCATGCGCGAGCAGCCGGAAGCCGTACTGAAGCGCCTGGAGCAGGCAGTGATGCGCGGCCACCGCATCGTGGTGTCGGCCATCACCTACTCAGAGATGCGCTTCGGCGCCACCGGCCCGAAGGCCTCGCCGCGACACGCACAGCTGGTTGACGCGTTCTGCGCCCGGCTCGATGCCGTCCTGCCCTGGGATCGCGCCGCGGTGGATGCCACCACGGAGATTAAAGTGGCGCTGCGCCAGGCCGGGACATCGATCGGCCCGAACGATACGGCGATTGCCGGGCACGCCATCTCGGCTGGCGCCGTGCTGGTGACGAACAATACGCGGGAATTTGCGCGTGTTCCGGATCTGGCTCTGGAAGACTGGGTATATTAAACCCGGGTATGAATTGCAGGATATTAAAAGAATGAATGAACTGAAAATTGACAATCCGGCTCAACGATTACTGGATATTCTTTAAGCAGGAAAAACACAAAAACGGGACCAAAACTGTCGCTTGGTATGGGTCTTTCTGCTGCAGGCTCAGAAAAATAATGAGCAGCATCTTCTTTCCCGCCTGGCTATGCTCTGCCTAATCACATCTGTCAGGTCGATAACCTTCCGTTAAACCCGAACGGAAAGACTGATGAGCATGCACTACGTAAGCATTATGAATTTGCGCTCGAAGAGAAAAACCTGCGCCTGCTGGCCAGACGCATCAAAGCTTACGCGTTTCCGTCACACTACACACTTGGAGACCTGCATCTCACATCCCTGGAAATTGTTGAACTGATAATTGAGCTCGAAATGGCCTATGCGGTCAGGTTACCTGCACCGGATAAAAAACAATTGCTGCATACCCTGGCTAAAGAGTGTGAAACATTACCCACCACTGCCGTTGCGCACTCTGCAGGAAGCCCTCTATTACCGACTTTCAGCCGCACACTACCCTCGCAGGGATACTACTGTGACAATTATTTCAGATACCAGATACGTCGGGATGCGGTGTCCGTGACGCTACAGTTTCCAGAGGGATATCTCATAGAATCGCTGAGAAAAGGCATAAGGGACCTGCTCTGCTTTGTTCCTTCACTGTATCTCAAAATCCGGGAGCAGGATGGTGAATTCTGGCAATACGATGCCCCCGCTCTGGACGAAGTAGATCACTATGAATTGGAAGATTCTTCAACAAGTATACTGTCGAAGGATTTTGATTTTGAAGCGGGCAAGCTGTTCTATTTTCAGCTAAAAAGTGGAAATAAGGGCCCTCAACTCACGTTGCACTTCGCGCACGTAATTGTGGATGGTTATTGCTCCTTAACAATGATAACTGTCTCTGACATCTTATGTATCAGTCATAGCACCATATCCTGGCCCGGACTGACTCGATCAACATTTCGATAGTAAGAGGGATGGCCTCGCGCGGGTTTTCTGGATAGTAGAGGCTAAAATTCACCTGGTCAGAATCCATTGCAAACGCATCGAAGACGTTCTGAAGGCATTCCGCAGCATCTTCAGGGTCCAGCTTCATGTCCAGATTGAGCGACGTCTCTGGCGTGAGTGTTTTTTTCCGGAACGTCAGCAGTGAGCGACCGTTCCACGGCTCAATGAGTGCCATTACGCGTGTCTGGGTGTCATCTACCATAACTTATCCTCCCCGCGGGCGATGGCATTATTCAGTCTGACTGAATTGAAACTGATATTGGCAACGTCTCTGGCCAGAATCACCCAGCCCACTACGTGTATCGCCCGTCCGACAAAGGTGCTGAGCTTATGCGTAAAAAGAATACGCGCGGTCCGGGGCGGGTATCCCCCTACGATGGTTGGCAGCTGAATGCCGAAGGGAAACTTGGCTTTAGGGAACACCCTGCGTGCTGCCCGTGAGGCATAGGAGGTTCCCTTGAGAGCATCGCGCGGTTTGGTGCGGGTAGTCAGGACATTACGTCCGGACAGAATGGCCACGATCGCGCCGAAATCATCAATCCCCAGCTGTTCGGCGACTTCTTCACAGAAAATCATGATAAATAGCTCACCGGCGGTGAGGTTGGGTCTGCCTGCGTAGAAATAGGTGTTATTGAGTTCTTCAGTCGTGTCCACTGCCAGCTCCTGCAGGTTCAGCTTCATTTATCGTCCTGACGCTTCTTGAACAATACCTTCCGCGTTCAGGCCTGACAACCAGTCAGGCACAGGATAAACAGATACGGTACTTCAGCCATATCTCCCTGCAGTTAAAAGACACCAGTGTCAGGCGCAGGGAAATGCAGGCATGTCTGACTTCGCAGCAGCATCCCAGTACCACCAACGGCCGGGCCCAAATTCCGCATCATAGTGAGAGGTTTTTACCTGCCTGCGCTGCAGGTACTCTGGCAAGTTCATGCCGAACACTTCCATCGGAAGCGCGTCCACGCCAGGAACGTCTTTGAGCACAAAATCCGGAAACACATCTTCTTCACCGTCGTAGCGCAGAGGCTTGATAAAGGCGCGTTTTTCCTGCCACAGCCCCCTCATAGCCGGAATCCAGCTGAATAAAGCGTGGGCTGACCGTCATCAGCGCCACATCAATCACGATAATGCAGCTGGTCGGCCGGCTACGCCCGTCTGTTTGCCTGAACGATGTTTCCGGCGGCTCTGTTTCAGCGATAATCACGACTTTCATCCCCCTGCGCCAGTCGCCAGGCTCGCGGCTAAAGCTACGCTCCAGGCGGTGACGAACGTCTTCAGGCAGAACCAAATCTGGAAAACCAGAAAACAGTCCCAGCGGCAGTATAGTCTTCCGTCGTGCTTCACCGGCTTCACTCCAGCCTGCACAGAAACGATGATACGTCGCCATTTGTTCTTTCCGGCCGCTCTCAGGTGTTCCCGGTTAGCGATAACCTGCGGCGTATCTTTCATGACCATGAGCAGCAGAGATTCTTCCAGCTGAACGCGACCAATGCGAATCCGGGCAGCCGTCTGCTGCAGGCGCCAGCTCACCCAGCCAGTGCCGCCGCAGTCGGCTTATTGGTGAAACTGTATGCTGTCATAATGAGACTTCTTTCAGCACCATCAATAGGTTCAGACACTATTTTTAATGCATCTCTTTCAGCCGTAAACGGTAAACCCACGCTGATTTCAGGTGCTGAGGAATAAGGCAAGGCGGGCGCAGCAATAATGATGACCAGCGCGAAATTATTCGAATAATAAGATAAACACGCTCACCAGAAATCAGCGTTTCAGCAACTGCTGGCAGAGAAGATTATCCTGCGCGGCGCGCTGTTGCTCATCGGCCTTCAGTTGCTCCCAGCGAGCAATCACACTGCGGCCCAGCCGCGGTTTATAGGCTATTTTCTGCAGCGCATAGTCAGAATTACCGCCTTCAATAACATTTCGCATCTGCTGGTCGAGGGGCTGCTTACTATCATGATCAATCGCGCACAACACCGCGACGTAATACGCCTTATCTTCCTCGCTGTCGTGTGGGATAAACCACCAGGCGGCCAGGGCGAGGATCAGCAGCAGGGGCAGGATATATTTTACTTTAGCCATTTTAGTCACCGGTTGAGTGCCGTTAAGTCAGCCGGGTATGGCCAGACGCAGGGCGCGTATCCTGCCACAATTTCTGCTCACCGTTAACCTTGTTCATCCCCTGTTGAGGCAATGTTCAGTTTGCTGGCACTTCAATCAGCGTCGTACTGATTTGCGCACCCGGCATCATCTGCTGTAATCCCGAAACCAGATCGTCGCTGGCCTGTTGCAGCGCGGAAAGCGGCATAGCGTGCAGACTTTCCAGAATGAACCACATCTGCTGCGCGCTGGCATCCAGTCGGGTGCGCACGCCCTGACGCCAGTTCCAGCGGCGACAGGTTACGCCCTGATCGTCGCGCCAGATTACTTCGCCTGGTTCCGGTAACTCATAAACGACTTCGCCCTCTTTAACGGTATCGAAACGTTCACTGCCGTCAGCAATCACCAGACGTGGTTTGCCAGCATAGGCCGCGATATTTTCACCCCCGACCGGCAGCGCATAACGAATGCTGATGGCGTTATAGAGATCGACAACCGGATCGATAGCGGGCAGTGTGCCATCCCGCAGCACGCGCTTACGCAATGCTTCAGCCGAACAGGGCGTACGTTTCGCTTTGGCACCAAAGGCTTTAAACACCTCAGCCCAGGCGGCGAGATGTGCGTCTGCCCACGGCGCATCATCATTTAATACCTGCTGGCATGCGCTCCTCAGTGCTTCGCTGGCAACTTCTGGTCGGGTAATCGGTGTGGCTTCCACCGCAATGCTCATGGCACGAAAGCCAGGAGCGAGTGTGAAAATAGCCGGATCGATTGACGGATGAACAGATAACATTGAATACTCTCTCAGTGACTAATTTATTTCATAGTAATGACCGATGACCAAAAAAGTCAATATAACGACCGATGCCGGAGCTGATGTCGCCACTGTCAATCAGGCTGTTTCAGACCGCATAAAAAGCTGGCGCAAAAGCCAGAAACTCTCGCTGGATGAGTTATCCCGCCGGGCAGGCGTCAGTAAAGGGATGCTGGTGGAGATCGAAAAGGGTGCCGCCAATCCCAGCATCGCCATTCTGTGTAAAGTGGCTGCCGCACTGGGCGTCTCGGTAGCGGATATCGTTAGTATCTCGCATGCACCTGACGTCTGGCTGATTGAAAACAGCGAAATGCCCGTGCTGTGGCACGGTGAGCAGGGCGGGAGTGCGCAGCTGCTGGCCGGCACCCGTGGGCCGGATATGATCGAGCTATGGCGCTGGCAGATGTTTGCAGACGAGGTGTTCAGTTCCACCGGGCACTCGTCGGGCACGCTGGAATTGCTGCACGTCGAGCAGGGCATGCTGGCTCTAACCGTGGGTGAGCAGACGCTGATGGTTCAGCAGGGCTGTGCGGCGGTGGCCCGTACCGATATGCCCCATGCCTATGCCAGTGCCGATGACCAGCCCGTTATCTTCACCATGACGGTGGCGGAACTGCAGCGCTGACGGCGTTTTTATTCGGCTGTCGCTTCGCCGGGAAAGGCAAGCAGCAGCGTTTTCAGCAACCCCTCCAGTTCGGCGCGCTCTGATGCGGCCAGCGGTGCCAGCACCGCCTCCTGAATTGCGGTATGTGCACGAAGTGCCTGCTCAATCTGTTGCTGCCCGTGTGGTGTCAGCCCGACCAGCATGCTGCGCTTATCCTCTGGCGCAGCAACACGTTCAATCAGGTGCTGCTGCTCCAGCCGGTTCAGGCGATTTGTCATTGCGCCGGAGGTCACCAGCAGTGACTGGTAGAGCTGCGTGGGTGACAGCCGATAAGGGGATCCCGCCCGTCGCAGTGTCGCCAGCACATCAAATTCCCCCTCCTGAAAACCAAACGGCGCCAGTGCCTCACTGCGCGCTTTAGCCAGATGTTTCATCAGCCGCAGCACTCTGCCGAAAATACGCATGGAAGCGGTATCCAGGTCGGGCATCGCGTCGTCCCACTGGCTGACAACGAAATCAATATGGTCATGCATAAATCACCTTTAAATACTGTGGTTATTTTGTCGGGTTGTGCGCAGCCTCTTAACACCAGGGGGAATTTATCTTAACGTTAAGATAAATGATGACAGCCCGTTGCTGTCGTCGTCAATCCTCTGTTAAGGCGTCAATGATGAAAAATAAGGTGTTGTTCCCCATTCTGTTTGCCGTGATCGCTTTTCTTATCGGGCTGAACCTGCGCCCAATGCTGGCGATTATCGGCCCGCTGTTCCCGGTGTTGCAACTGCAGGCCGGGCTGTCGGCGACGACGTTCAGTCTGCTGACCACGTTGCCGGTGGCGATGATGGGTCTGGCCGCACTCTCTGTCCCGTGGCTGATTGCCCGCATCGGGCCGGTAAGGGGAATCGCCGCCGGTTTGCTCTGTCTGACTGTCGCTTGCCTGTGGCGCGGCGTTACGCTTACTCCCTCTCAACTGCTGCTCACCGCGCTGGCGGGGGGCGCAGGCATTGGCGTGATACAGGCGCTGATGCCCGCTCTTATCCGGCAACGCTTTGCTGAAGCAGCGGCGACGCTGATGGCGCTGTTCAGCACGGGCATTATGGCGGGCGCGGCACTGACTGCAGCCGTTGCTGACCCGCTGTTTTCATGGCTGGGCCTGCAACCCGCGCTGGCCCTTTCCGGCGGATTAACGCTGGCAACACTGCTGATCTGGCTGACTTTAGTCAGGCGATCGCCGCAGGTGAGCGTGGCCTCTGATGCAGCGACGATGTCCGTGCGGCTTACCCTGTTGCTGATGCTCTTTTTCGGCATTGGCACGGGTGCTTATACGTTAGTGCTGGCCTGGCTGCCGCCATTCTATATTCAACTGGGCTGGAGTGCTCGCCACAGTGGCTATCTGCTCGCGGCCCTGACGTTAACCGAAGTGGTGGCAGGATTCATCATCTCGGCGATGTTACATCGCTTTCCCGATCGCCGTCCGCTGCTGCTCGGCGTGCTGGGCCTGTTGTTGCTGGGGCTGCTGAGTCTGGTCTTTTACCCGGGTACGATGCCGATACTCTCTTCACTGTTACTGGGTACGGGCATCGGTGCGCTCTTTCCGCTGTCGCTGATCGTTACGCTGGATCATGCACGCAGTGCCAGAGAAGCGGGCATTCTGCTGTCACGTGTACAGGGTGGCGGATACCTGATTGCGGCTCTGATGCCGCTGCTGGCAGGCTGGGTGCGTGATAGCGGAACGTCAATGACTCAGGCCTGGCTGATCATGAGCGCTGGCGTGGTGGTACTGATGGTGATTGCCTGGCGCTTCAGACCGCAGAACCGCGCAGCCTGAATAAAGCCGTTGCCGATCAATGGCGATCTGGCATGCTGGAATAAAATCCCTGAACCCGGAGTGCATTGTGAAAGTGATTGGTCTGTTAGGCGGCATGTCGTGGGAGTCTACCGCGCTCTATTACCGCATTCTCAATCAGCAGGTTAAACAGCAATTGGGTGGCCTGCACTCAGCGGAGCTGGTGCTCTGGAGCGTCGACTTTCAGCGCATAGAGCAACTTCAGACTGCGGGCGAATGGCAGCAGGCGGGCGAGATTCTGGCTGAAGCGGCTCGTAATCTGGAACGCGCTGGTGCGCAGTTCATCGTGCTCTGTACCAACACCATGCATAAAGTGGCGGCGCAAATCAGTGCCGCAACAGATATACCGCTGCTGCATATTGCCGATGCCACCGGACGTCGCATTCAGCAGGCCGGTATACGTAAGGTCGGATTACTGGCGACGCGCTTCACTATGGAGCAGGATTTTTATCGCGGGCGTCTTCAACAGCAGTTCGGTCTTGAGGTGATGACGCCCAATGAAGCGGATCGTCTGTTTGTGCATAAGGTGATCTACCATGAGCTGTGCCTGGGCGAAATCATTCCCTCGTCGCGTCGTCGCTACAGGGAGATTATGCAGTCACTGGTGGCGCAGGGGGCTGAGGCCATTATTCTGGGCTGCACTGAAATTACTCTGCTGGTTGATGCCACCGATGCCAGCGTGCCGCTGTTTGATACCACCCTAATCCACGCGGAAGAGGCCGTTATCCAGGCTCTGACTTAACGCTTATCCTCAATAGGGGAATCGCATGAAAATAGACAATCTGCCGTTTGGCCTGACGCAGTGGGATCAGGTGGAAGAGACAATTCATCCCGGCGAACAGGGACAGGCGACGTGG
Source organism: Pantoea alfalfae (assembly GCF_019880205.1). Lineage (NCBI taxonomy): Bacteria > Pseudomonadati > Pseudomonadota > Gammaproteobacteria > Enterobacterales > Erwiniaceae > Pantoea > Pantoea alfalfae. The sequence continues at coordinate 75,131 of NZ_CP082293.1, read as the reverse complement.
CGAACCATGAAATTTAACGACATCCGGGTTCGCATGGTCGACTACTCGCCAGGTTATGTCGCCGACCACTGGTGCACCAAAGGTCATATTCTGCTCTGCATGGCGGGTGAGTTGCATACTGAACTGGCTGATGGCCGCCGTTTCGTGCTGACTCCGGGCGTCAGCTATCAGGTCGCGGATGAGGCTGAACCGCATCGTTCTTTTACAACGACAGGTGCGCAACTCTTTATCGTCGACTGAATTAGCAATCCGCTTTTGCAAGGCTTGCCCGCTGGTGGATCATCGCGCCGTTGACACTTTTAAAAGTAAACTGAATCTGCTTTATAAAAATCAGCAAAATTAATGGCTTATTTCATCAGAGTTATCTGGTTCTGACAGGAATTATTTCCATCAGGTTGTATGCTTGAAGCCTTATAAGAACGTTTTGCATTCACCTGATGTGGGGAAGCCTGTGCTGATAAAAAAGAAGAAAGTTCGTTCACATACTGAAGACCGACTGCTGGCGCTGGTGCTGGCGACCACCGCCGGCATCCTTAATGCCATGGCGCTGGGGGCGTTTGGATTTTTCCCATCGCATATGACCGGTAACACTTCGCAGATATCTCAGGAAGTCACCACCAGCGATCTTCACACTATGCTGTTTTTGATGGCGCTGATTATTGCCTTTGTACTGGGCTGTACCGTTGCCCGGCTGGCGGTAGTGGTGGGGATCAGGCATAAGTTACGCACCATTTTCTGTCTGATTATTCTGGCGGAAGGTGCGGCGCTGACGGCGGCGTCGATCTTTGAGCTGATGTTCTACCGGCCAAGCTTTAACGGGGAAGTTCTGATAATGCTGGGCTTTTTGATGGGAGTGCATAATGCAACCTCGACACAGCTCTCCAATGGCCGCGTCAGATCGACCCACATTACCGGTACGCTGACCGATGCAGGCATAGCGCTGGGGTCGTGGATTTTTGCGCATACGTCTCATGCTGTGCATCTGGAAACCGACGACCGTCGCTTCTTCCAGAAGGTTCTTCACACCCATCTGACGACGGTGTTCTCCTTCCTTAGCGGCTGTATTGCCGGATTGCTGCTGTTTAAAAGCTATGGGTTTAACGCGATGGTGGGACTGGGCGTGTTTCTGATGCTGGTAGCACTGACGGCTATCGCCGTCACCGTCCAGCGCACCCGCAGAAGCCTTTACTGATATTCCGGCCCGCTGCACATCGCGCAGCGGGCCGGTTGTTTACTGCTGTGTGCGGGTTGGCCGCACGACAATCTCGTTTACATCCACCTCTTCAGGTTGCTCAATCGCATAGCGCACGGCGCGGCCAATGGCATCCGGTTGTAGCGCGATAGCGCGATAATGCTGCATCGCCTCGGCAGCTGTCGGGTCGGTAATGGTTGAGGTCAGCTCGCTCTCGACCACACCGGGATGGACACAGGTCACCCGCAGCTGACTATTCTCCTGCCGTAAACCGTCAGAAATCGCCCGCACCGCAAACTTGGTGGCACAGTAAACTGCCGCAGTAGGTGACACGGCCAGCGCACCAATTGATGCGATATTGATGATGTGTCCGCGCTGGTGGCCCAGCATGGTCGGCAGCACCGCCGCGATGCCATAGAGTACCCCTTTGATGTTTACATCGATCATCTGATCCCACTCTTCGACCCTGAGCGATGCCATCGGTGATAGCGGCATAATACCGGCATTATTGATCATCACATCAACCCGTCCCCACTTCTCCAGCGCAAACGCCACAAACTGCGCCACCTGTTCGCGGCGCGTAACGTCCAGCGCTTTGATCGCCACCTCTGAACCACTAAACCGCAGCTCCTCAGCCAGGGCGGCCAGACGGCTTTCGCGCCGCGCGCCCAGTAACAAAATGGCATCGGTTTTTGCCAGTTCACGCGCGATGCCTGCACCGATGCCGCTTGAGGCACCGGTAATTAAAATCACTTTCTTCGTCATTTTGTCTCTCCAGTCAGCTTGTCACTGGCGATCATACGGCGGCTGCATTATAAAGATAATCCACCAAACGTTTTACAGACTGGTAACTAAATCTGACCAATGAATGCGGACAAGAATGCCCTCGAAGTTTTTGTGATTGTGGCACAGACCCGAAATTTCCGGCTGGCAGCGGAACAGCTAGGCGTGACCCGTCCGGCGATTAGCCAGAGTCTGCGGCGTCTGGAAAACCGGCTCAACATTACGCTGATGCAGCGCACCACGCGTTCAGTTCAGCTAACAGAAGCCGGACAGCGGCTCTATGCGGAGGTGGCTCCGGCGATTAACCAGCTTAACCGCGCCGTCACTGATATTGCCGAACTGGCGGCTGAGCCACGTGGCCAGTTACGGCTGGCGATCTCCTCAATTGCTGAACGGATGCTGGGAGGCGAACTGCTGGCGAGCTTTATTACTGCTTACCCGCAGATTGAGCTGGATATTACCGTGACCGATGACGAGTTTGATATTGTCAGGCAGGGCTATGATGCAGGCGTGCGGCTGGGAGAAGTGATCGCGCAGGATATGATTGCGGTGCCGGTTTCCACTGCGCAGCGTCAGGTAGCAGTAGCGTCACCCTCTTATCTGGCGCGTGCAGGCACGCCGCAACATCCCGAAGAACTGGTCAGTCATCGCTGCATCGGCTGGCGTAAAGGACCAGGCATGGCGCCTTATCGCTGGGAGTTTGCTGAGCAGGGACGGGAGTTTGATGTCGCCGTCAATCCGCAGCTCACAACCAATGATATGGGGGTGATGATCCGCACCGCCCGCGCCGGGGGCGGCATCAGCTTTGGCATGGAGGAGACCTTTCAGCCTTACATTGCATGCGGTGAACTGGTGACGATACTCGATGGGTGGTTACCTGCCTTTGCGGGGTTCTATCTCTATTTTCCCAGCCGTAAAAATCTGGCCCCTAAACTCAGGGCATTGATTGATCATGTCAGGCTATGAAGAGAGCAGAAATGCCTGTTAAGCAGCGCTAAAATTGCAGACACTGACCGGCTCCAGCCAGTCAAACGGTGAGCCATTCAGAGAGCCCGAAATTGCAATGCACGTCTTGACGTTATACGGGGTTACGGCGTGTCAGTGCTTCAGGCTGTCATGTTGTATCGGGTGATGATATTGATTTTAGAGTAGGGCACGGGCGGTTCAGACGCGGGCAGGAAACCGTGGAACTCCAGCAACGTTCTGAAGGCGTGCAATGCGTCGAGCTGTAAATTGTGCTCAATCAGCGCATCTATTTTACCGGCCTGCAGCAGGGCACAATTCTCCTGATCGAGATCGTGACCGATACAGGCGTTCACATGCCGCTTTTGTTCGGCAAACGCACGCAGGATGCCGGGATTGCCGCCTCCGACCGTATAGACCGCATCCGTGTCCGGATGGCTCTGCAAGAATTGCGTCATCGACTGATGCATCCGTGCATCGATGCCATACCCTCCTGCCACCACGCTAACCTGATGCTGAGGCGCAAACTGCTGCATCGCACGCTGAAAACCCTGGATTCTCTCCTGTTCACCCATGAAATCGCGACTGCCTGTCATCGCCACAATATGTGAACGGCTGACTCGCAGCCATTTTGACATCAGAAAAGCCGCCAACTTACCGGCATCAAAGTTATCCATGCCGATATAGCGCAGGCGCGCGCTGTCGGGTAAATCGCTCATCATGGTGACCACCGGAACGCGATGTTTCAGCAGCGATTCAATAGTGGGATTCAGCTCATCGGAGCAGGCCGCTTTCAGAATGACACCGTGACTGTGAAGCGCCTTTTTGTTCAGCAGCGCGTTAATGGCTTCTGCTGTGAGATTCGCGCCAAAGTGGAAACGCAGCTGAAGTCTGAAAGCAGCAAAGCTGGCGATTTGACTGCTGAGCGCCTCACGAATCAGTGGCTGAAAGCGGTCAGGGGTATGCATGATGACGTCGAAGTAGATCGTTCTGCCTTTGGCGAGGCCGGCTTTTTGCATCAGTTCCAGGTCCGCTATCGCCTGCTGAATCCGATGCTGAGTGCGCGCATGAACGTTGCCACGCTGATGCAGGGCACGATCAATGGTGGCAAGGCTAAGCCCCGACTGGACAGCGATTTGTTTGAGGGTGTATTTAGCCATGCAGGACTCACGACAGCAGAGGATAACCAGAGTTTTATCATAATACCGGCTAACAACTGGGGTTCAACTGAAACACGTTCTTCAAAGTATGACTGGTCGGCAGAGAGAAAATGCGGCATCGGGGACAGGAATAACAGTTTGTATAAACCTGAAACTCAGCGTTACGCTCAAACGACATATTTAATCGCCCCACTTCCGGTATTGGTAAAGTCAGATCCAGGCAGTGATGACACTCTTTTGACTATTTACTGGCAAGGGCATAGTGCTGGCTTAGATAATTCCAGAGCAAGTCTTAAGCTGGATGATTTATAACCGGTTTGCCGCTTCGCTTATATTTCCGTTAAGATGGCTTTTTTGTTTTTTGACACCCGATAATGTTAGACTGTATATGCATACACCATCGGGAGGTCGTGTGAAGTACGATAATGAAAAAGAGATCCGTGCGCTGGTTGGCGCGGTCGTCAGTGATTTGATCAAGGCGGGGGAGCCTGTTCATTTTCACGACATTACGGACGCTCTGTTTCGCCTGAGCGAAGAGACGCGTGACAGTAAACTGAAAGCATTGTGCCAGGAAGCGATTGGCTTTTTTACCCGCAAGATGCATTAAGGTTGATGGCGTCGATGGCGGGCGCCATCCAGAACCTTCCCTTCCTGCCATAACTCCGCAGCACCACTTTAACTGAGAATAAGACGCAGTAAACAGCGCCGATAAAATATGCGAATTAAAGAAATTCATTTTAAGCCCTGTTATATTTTTGGTTTGTCAGTTCAGTCAGAATAATCTTCTGTTGGCCTGAAACGAAAACATAATAATTAATTTCATCGGCTGCAATCATTATTCACAAAAAAGCGTTTGGGAAGTTTTTATTCTATAACTTTCCAGGAAAAATATTTTTAATTTCAGCGGGCTGTGGCAGCGTTTTCTTCTGTTTCAAGTGTTACTCATACTGTTCTGACTATGTATGATTTGAGAAATGATTATGACCGGGAGAATGTCCTGCGTAATCGCCGGAATGGCAAAGACGAACATAACGAGTCGCTCAGGCAGCGTTTTGTAGATCACTTTGATATCTGTAAAAGGCAAAGGCCTGTTGTGGGTGAGCACTTTTCATCAGACTTGCAACAAGAGCACCGCAGGTTAAAAAAAAAGGAAGACATTCCTTTGACTTGCATACCTACCTACTAGTAGATTCAGTGGGAGTGTCAGTCGTAATTATAAATGCTTTTCTGTTATCGCAGGCAAAGGGTACGGAATGCGCGTGGACTTCAGCTTCTGCAATATAGAGTGTATTGATGAATAAACCTTCTCTTGCTGCACGTCAGAAAATCATGTGACTGGCGCTTATTGCGGGCGTCCCTTTGCTGCTGACCGCACTGATCCTGTGGGCAGGCGGGTGGCTGGAGACCAGCAGGCTGACATCGGACAAGCTGGTGGCGGCTCTGGAAAAATCTGGCGGTTACCACCCTGGCTATCGGCGTAATCATGCTAAAGGCGTCTGTATCATAGGCGACTTTTCGGCTAACGGTAACGCCAGTAGCCTGTCACGCGCGGCGCTGTTCGCCCCCGGCGTTACGCCGGTGGTGGGCCGTTTCGCTATCGCAGGCGGTAATCCGAATGCGCCTGATTATGCGGTACTGGTTCGCAGTATGGCGCTGGCGTTTTATCAGAAAAATGGTGAGCAGTGGCGCACCGGCATGAATGCAATGCCGTTTTTCCCGGTGAAAAGCGTTCAGGGCTTTTACGATCTGCAAAGCGCCACGTTGCCGGATGCTAAAACCGGTAAACCTGACCCCGCCAAAATGCAGGCTTTTGTACGGCAGCATCGTGAGATCAAACCCTTTTTTGCCTGGGCTAAACAATATATGCCCGCTTCCAGCTGGACCCGCGATCGATTTAACAGCCTGAACGCCTTTGATTTCATTGATTCACAAGGTCATCCACACCTGGTGCGCTGGAGTATGGTGCCGCACGCTGACTATCAGCCGATGGATGAAAAAGAAAAAGAGCACACTGATTTCCTGCAACGCGATCTGCAGCAGCGGCTGGCGCAGGGGCCGCAGAAATGGGACCTGATTATTACCGTCGCGGGGGTGGGTGATAAAAGCAATGACGCAACGATTGACTGGCCTGCCGATCGTCAGAAGATCAATGCCGGAACGCTGACCATCACTAAAATGACGCCACAGCAGCAGGGTGCCTGTAACGACATTAATTATGACCCGCTGATTTTGCCGGATGGCATAACCGCATCGGACGATCCGCTTCTGAATGCCCGTTCGTCAGCGTACGCCAAATCTTATAATGCACGCACCCATGAACAGGCAGTGGCCCCTTGATGAAACAGATCACCACTTTTCACCCGGCACTGCGCATCATCCACTGGCTGATGGCGGCGGCGATTATGGCCATGCTGTTTATTGGCGTCGCGATGGTATCCACGGTTTCGACATTGCACGGCCTGCTGGTGGCCATCCATAAGCCGCTGGGTCTGATGATTCTGTTGCTGGTCATTGTGCGGCTCTGGCTGCGCTTCGCCACCGCTACACCAGCACTGCCGGCCACGCTCCCTGCCTGGCAGAAATTGTCAGCACATCTTTCACACTGGGCACTGTATGCCATGATGCTGGCTCAGCCGCTCATCGGCTGGGCGATGCTGTCGGCGGGCGGCTATCCCGTTACGCTGGGTCATCTGGTACTGCCGTCCATTGTTCCGGTCAGCAACGACGCGTTTGCGGTTTTGCGACCGCTTCACAGCTGGGTGGCCCTGGCGTTGTTCATGACCGTCATGTTGCATCTTGCCGCAGCCTTGTTCCATGCGTTGATTCTGCGCGATGGTGTGTTCAGCAGTATGACGGTTTCACGCAAACGCCTCGCCCCTGGTGCGCTTGACAACCCGGCTGACGGTCAGTAGGTTCAGGGCCGTTTACAGATTTGACGTCATTTAATTGTTGCTGCCGGGAGCATGCATGAGTACAGAACGTTCACAGAAAGCCGAAGAAATTATGCATCACACCCGCGTGCTGCTCACCTCTGGCGGTTACAACAGCTTCAGCTATGCCGATTTAGCCGAGCGGGTGCAGATTCGCAAGTCCAGTATTCACCACCATTTCCCAGGCAAAGCGGATCTGGTTCAGGCGGTTGTGAGTGATTATCGTCATCAAGCGCGCGCAGGAATGGCGGCCACCAGCCAGCACTTCGCCGGTGATGTACTGGGCGAAATTAATAGCTATGTGAACTTCTGGGCGACCTGCATAAAAGAGAACAATTCGCCTTTCTGTATTTGCGTGATGCTGGCGGTCGAATTGCCAGTATTACCCAAAGAAGTGGCTCAGGAAGTCAGTGCTCATATTTCCGATCTCACTGACTGGCTCACTGACGTGCTGGTCAGGGGCGAGAAGAACGGCGTCTTTTCCCTGCGAGAAAGTGCCGCTACAGAGGCAAAATCACTAATGGCAACGGTGCATGGTGCGATTATTTCTGCGCGTGCTTTTAATAACGCTGATGTATTCCTGCAAATTGTTGAACCGGTCATCGGACGATTAGTGAAAGCCCCATGATGCCTTGAAGATGATAAGTTTTATGTGATTTTTTGCCTGTTACCAGCAAATAAATAAAATTGGCGCGGATTATCACCCAGCAGAGTGATACGAGTGTTTTGGGAAAACAGAGAGGGATATTTTGCGCGAGAAAGCACAACTACGTCAGGGCTGTCTATGACCTATGGCCGTTGCGGTCTGCTTTACGATTTGCAGCTACGGTTGGGCGTTTTGTACATAGTAGGTGGATTGGTTTTAGTTATTCGTCAAAAAGTGCCTCAAAAGCGGAGTATTAATCTCACTGAACCTGCGTTATCGCCAACAACGCAGGACAGGTAATCAGATATCAGTATCGTCAGGTGTACGGCCAACCACAATTTCCAGCGTTCTGCGCAACACATCCAGTCTGATAACGTCGGAAGTACATTCCAGTTCGGCAATCAGATAAAGAATTATCGCTTTGTTGGTCACACGTCCCTGATCAGCCACAATGTCACGAATCACTGCGCCCAGCAGTTCGGTTTCCGGTGCCAGCAAATCGCCTTCACTACGAAAATAGTCAATAATGGATAAATCTGATGAAGAGTGTTGCATGATTTTTCTTTCTCTGAGGAAAATTCGTTATACGCAATGGGTGAAAACAAAACGAGTGTAGACGCTGTATTCGTTTTGCCCAGCCAGCCAATAAAAATTTCGCTTAAAGGCTGCCGCTTCGCTTATCGCTAGCCGTGTGTATCAGGCACACAATACCCTTTATCAGTGCTTTTTAGACCCATCAGGTGGGCCATCGCTGTTCATACGATGCGTGGTCTTATCACGTTCAGCACCGTCGCCCTGCACACGTTTACGCGCGGTAACCATACCGTTTCGAACTTCAGTGATAGCTTTGCGAATCACAGACACTTTAGTGTCGTCATCGGCATTAGCAGCCATGAGTTCAAGCTGCGCGATTAAGGCGTTACTCGACACCGGTTTGTCTGACTTAAGTAATGTCAGGACGGCTTCGCCGATCATGACATCTGTCAGTTTCTCATCTTCACTTCTGTACATACTGGCTTCTCTGATTACGAATCAATGGCCATGCTGCGGGTCCGTATACGTCAGCGGGTGCAACTTGTTGCACCAGATACGGCTAAGCAGTACTGGGCTTCGGTCCTATGGGTAAATCTTCCTGAATGTTGGCTAAGAGCAGGCGACGATAGAAATATCTGAAGCCGTAAGCGGGTATTAATCTTCGCGACGAAAGAGCATCGCGATTAATTCATGCAAATGGCTCTCTTCTTCTGGCGTCGCAGCCAGTTCAAGGCGGCTCAATAATTTACTGCAAATTGCTTTACGGCTGAGGCTATGACCTGCGCGCAGAATTTCGACTACAACCGAACCCAATGTTTCCTGTTGCGAAGGTGAGCTGGCCTGATTGAAGTAACGGGCAATATCGCTGATCGTTTCCGGGCCTTGTCCGTTCTGACGCATGATGATTTCCTCAGATGGTGAAAATGTATAGCATTCCTGATGCGCAAGTTATACATCTTTTTAAAACTTGTACAGGATTTTGGATTTTTGGAATGATTTTTTTTGTGCAAAAAGTGCTATTTCTTTAAAAACAGGGTGTTACGAGGAGGTGGTGAAGAAGTGAAAATTGTACCATATTCTTGTACAGGAACAAGCCCTCTGGTGTTCCGACCTGATTGTTCAGGCCGGCAGAAGGTAAGAAAGAGTGTTAATGCTTAAAGAAGATGTCATCAGCAGAGGCGCTGATAGCCGGTTCGATACCCGCATTTCTGGATAACCAGTTTGCCGGACGGGTAGTGCGTGAACCAATCGTTTTGAATCCCGTCAGCCATTGACGCGCAGTTTGCATCTGCTCAAGGCGATACTCATTCACTTCTGAGTCAGCCATTACCTGGAGTTCTTGAATCAGCAGTTCAACGTTCACTTCCTGACCAGCATTAAACAGGTTCATTGCGGCTTCGCCAATGATGACATTCGCTTTTTCGTCGCTGGAAAAATACAAAATATCCTCCTGGGTGATTGCGGTAAGTAATATTAACTGTAGCAAAAAAATTCATCAGGCTTAATCAATTCGGCCTATCAATTAGATTATTTTAATTGTGGAATTGCTGCGTCTGTTGCGAGCATGTCATCCGGTAATGCGACTTCATTTTGTGAATGGCAAAGCGTAGTTGAACGCTTTTTCTATGCCATTACCTCTTTTCTCATTTTGTGGCACGGAATCAGGCAGAAGAGAAATCCGCCTGTCCCGAAACTATAAGCCTGCTGAATGCCACGCATTATCTAAAATATTCCTATTTATATCAGAGGCTAACCGATCTGCTTTACAAAAGCTGACACCTGAACCTGAATGCTGAAGAAACTTCACATCTCACTGCTGGTCGAGAGTTATAGCCTGTGCTATAAAAAATAGCCTATGCTAATTATGTTCTGTTTTTAATCACCTCTGGAGCCCGCCTAATGGTCCCGATAAAAAAGATCACCACGCTGTTACTGAGTGCGCTGCTCTCAACCCTGATGGTGAGCAGCAGCTATGCAGCAGAAAAATTTAAGATAGTCACCACGTTTACGGTGATAGCTGACATGGCTGAGAACGTGGCTGGCGATGCCGCGGAGGTCACCTCTATTACTAAGCCCGGTGCTGAAATACACGAATATCAGCCCACTCCCGGCGACATCAGGCGGGCGCAGGGTGCGCAGTTGATTATGGCGAACGGGCTTAATCTCGAACGCTGGTTTCAGCGCTTTTATCAGCATCTGGACGGCGTCCCGGAAGTGGTCGTTTCAGCTGGTGTCACGCCGATGGGTATTGGCGAAGGGCCTTATAACGGTAAACCAAATCCGCATGCCTGGATGTCACCGGACAATGCGCTGATCTATGTTGATAACATCCGCGATGCGCTGGTGAAATATGACCCGGTCAACGCAGAGACCTACCGTCAGAACGCTGCCGCCTATAAGCAAAAAATTACCGCTGCACTGGATCCGCTGCGCCAGCAGATTGCCGCTATTCCCGAGCAGAAACGCTGGATGGTGACCAGTGAGGGTGCGTTCTCCTATCTGGCGCGTGACCTGGGCATGAAAGAGCTCTACCTGTGGCCGATCAATGCTGACCAGCAGGGTACGCCGCAGCAGGTGAGAAGAGTGATTGACCAGGTGAAGAAAAATGCCATTCCGGCGGTGTTCAGTGAAAGCACCGTGTCAGATAAGCCCGCCCGCCAGGTCGCGCGGGAAACCGGTGCCCATTACGGTGGTGTGCTTTACGTCGACTCCTTAAGTAACGCGCAGGGACCGGTGCCAACTTACCTCGATCTGCTCAAAGTCACCACGAAGACACTGGTGCAGGGCATTAAAGCGGGAGAGAAAGTGCAATGACAGACACCATTGTGGTTTCAGGCGTCACGGTAACTTATCGCAACGGACATACTGCACTGCATGATGCCAGCTTCAGCGTGCCGGGCGGATCGATCGCCGCGCTGGTGGGCGTTAATGGCTCCGGCAAGTCAACCCTGTTTAAAGCGCTGATGGGATTTGTGCGGCTCGCCAGCGGCAGCATCTCGGTGCTGGGGATGCCAACCCGCCAGGCGCTGCGCCAGAGTCTTGTCGCCTACGTGCCGCAGTCGGAAGAGGTGGACTGGTCGTTTCCGGTGCTGGTGGAAGATGTGGTGATGATGGGGCGCTACGGGCATATGGGGCTGCTGCGGCGGCCAAAGTTGCATGACCAGCAGATAGTCAGTGAGGCGCTGGCGCGGGTCGATATGCTGGATTATCGCCATCGTCAGATTGGCGAACTCTCTGGCGGGCAGAAGAAAAGGGTATTTCTGGCACGCGCGATTGCGCAGCAGGGCAGCGTGATCCTGCTGGACGAGCCGTTTACTGGCGTGGATGTTCAGACCGAGGCCAGAATCATCAGCCTGCTGGGGGAATTGCGCGATGAAGGTAAAACCATGCTGGTCTCCACCCATAATCTGGGATCGGTCACGGCGTTCTGTGATTACACGGTAATGATAAAAGGCACGGTTCTGGCCAGCGGCCCAACCCGGACTACGTTTACTACCGCTAATCTTGAGCGCGCGTTCAGCGGGGTATTGCGTCATGTGATGGTGAAGGGGCTGGACGATCAGATCATCACCGATGATGAACGCCCCTTTATCGCACCTCATGCCGCACGGGAAGAGGGGAGCTGAACATGGCGCTGTTACTGGAACCTTTTGGTTATCACTACATGCTTAACGCGATGTGGGTATCCGCGATGGTAGGCGGACTCTGCGCGTTTCTCTCCTGCTATCTGATGCTCAAGGGCTGGTCGCTGATAGGTGACGCGCTTTCACACTCTATTGTTCCTGGCGTCGCGGGCGCTTATATGCTGGGACTGCCGTTTGCGCTGGGAGCATTTCTCTCCGGCGGGCTGGCAGCGGGCAGTATGCTGTTACTTAATCAGCGCACACGTTTAAAAGAAGATGCGATTATTGGCCTGATATTTTCCTCTTTCTTTGGTCTGGGGCTGTTTATGGTGTCGCTCAATCCGACAGCCGTGAACATACAGACCATTGTGCTGGGCAACATACTGGCGATTGCGCCAGCCGATATTCTCCAGCTGGCGCTGATTGGCGGGCTGTCGATTATCATTCTGCTGTTTAAGTGGAAAGATCTGATGGTCACCTTCTTTGATGAGAACCACGCGCGCGCCATTGGTCTGCGCCCTGAACGACTGAAAATCCTCTTCTTTACTCTGCTCGCAGTTTCAACCGTGGCGGCGCTGCAAACTGTTGGCGCCTTTCTGGTGATCTGTCTGGTGGTGACGCCCGGCGCAACCGCCTGGCTGCTCACCGATCGCTTTCCACGTCTGCTGATGATTGCTGTCGCGATTGGCAGCATCACCAGTTTTCTTGGTGCCTGGGCGAGTTACTACCTGGATGGCGCAACGGGCGGCATCATCGTGGTCGCGCAGACATTGCTGTTCCTGCTGGCGTTTGTCTTTGCGCCGAAACATGGTCTGCTGGCTAACCGGCGTCGTGGCCGCCAGCAACCCAAAAGGGAGCCTGTCTGATGTGGATCCTTGAACCCTTCCAGTTTGCATTTATGAATAGCGCTTTGCTTATCGCGTTTGTCGTAGCGATCCCCTGTGCGCTGCTGTCGGTGTTTCTGGTGCTGAAAGGCTGGGCGCTGATGGGCGATGCCATGAGCCATGCGGTATTCCCTGGCATCGTGCTCGCGTGGATGGCAGGACTGCCGCTGGCGGTGGGCGCGTTTGTTGCAGGGCTGTTCTGTGCCGTTGCCAGTGGATTTCTGCAGGACAACAGCCGTATTAAGCAGGACACCGTGCTGGGCATTGTCTTCTCCGGCATGTTTGCGGTGGGGCTAATCCTCTACATCGCCATGAAACCCGAAGTGCACCTCGATCATATTCTGTTTGGTGACATGCTTGGCATAACCGGCGCAGATATCATTCAGACAGCGATTATCGCGTTGATCATCGTTATGGTGATTGTCGTGAAGTGGCGTGATTTTATGTTGTTCAGCTTCGACCCTCAGCAGGCGCAGGTCTCTGGCTTACCCGCCCGTCTGCTGCATTACGGGCTGCTCTGCATGGTCTCGCTGACAATTGTAGCCACGCTAAAGGCGGTGGGGATCATCCTGTCAATCTCCCTGCTAATCGCGCCCGGCGCAATCGCGGTGCTGATCACCCGTCGTTTTTCACATGCGCTGCTGGCGGCGGTTGTTGTAGCGGTGATCGTGTCACTGAGCGGCGTTTATCTTTCGTTCTTTATCGACAGTGCGCCTGCGCCGACGATCGTGGTGTTGTTTGCAGTGGTATTTATTGTCGCGATGGTCATTGCGGGGCGGAAAACCCGGCAGCTGGAAAGGTTGAAACATCGTTATAACGACAAGAGCGTCTGCGGTGATAAACAATCCTGATGCAATAATACGGCGTGGTGAAATTCAGATTTCAGAGTGGCTGGCGTCTAATCAGGCTTATTCTCATGCCTGAACGTTGACGTTTTAAACGGCGAATGATTCATCTTGTCGGGTCTGGCAGTGATATCCGCTCTGTGCCCGGAGCGGATAATTTAATCACTCAATAATTATTAATGGTGGTGTCAGCACCGATTTAGATAATTATGCGAAAAACTAAAGTAGCGCACTTCCTTAGAAAGGTATGATTCCGGCAATCCATTCAATCGCGTTGAACAAAAAATACACTTAGAAATAATTTGTAGCGTGAAATGATTTTTAACACTAATTAATCTGCTGATAGTTATTGTTTTAATTGATAATTATCAATGGGTTGTGTTTTTCCATGCGTGTTTCTCTCTTTCTGATTTCTTAGTTTCCTCTCCCATCGTCTATATATATTTTCTGTCGCGCCGTTATTGATGGCGCAACCAGAAAAAGTTTTAATGATTTTTTTATTCAACCTCATTTCTTAACACCAGAGCAACATAGCAATCTCAAAAGTATAACGGAAAATAATATGAAAATAGCCACGCGTCTTGTCGCAGGGTATAGCCTGCTAATCATCCTTTTTCTTCTCTGCACCGGGACGGCACTCCATGCACTCTGGCAGGCAAGGGACGATATGGAAAACGCTGTAAATAATAAAATTTACCGCTATGAACTGATTCAGAACATGCGAAATTCGGCCAGAGATATGGCGATCGCAGTCAGGAATATTGCATTACTGAATGAACAGAATGACAGACAGCCTGAATGGGACAGGATGGTCGCTCAGAAAGCCATCTACATTCAGAACAGGGACAAACTCACTGCCAGTATGTCGCAAAACGTCTCAGAGGAAGGTAAAAGTGCGCTGGAAAATCTGACCTCCACGGATGAATCCGCACTTAGCCTGCTTATGACGGCGGGCAGGAAAGCGATGGCGGCACCTCAGTCTGAAACCGTTGATTACCTGCTAAAAACCGTAAGGCCAGGACAGCGAACAATGCTGAATGCCCTTGATCGGCTTTCAACTATTCAGATGCAGGTAAGCAGGAAAACCGTTCTGGATGCCAGGGAAGCCGCTGCGCAAACGGCTATGCTGATGTCGGTGATGGTGTTGATTTCTTTCCTCATCGCTATCGCAGCCTGTTACTCCATCATTCGGACGCTCATGCGCCAGCTGGGCGGTGAGCCCGCGCAGGCACAGGCGCTGGCCGCGGCGATTGCGTCGGGTAATCTGACATCGCCTGTCCTGTTACGACATAACGATACCTCCAGCCTGCTGGCCTCGCTGGATGTTATGCAGGCCAACCTGCGCAGTATGGTGGCAAATATCAGAGATACATCTGCATCCGTTGCACTGGCCGCAGATGAAATCTCACAGGGTAATACAGAACTCTCCTCCCGAACCGAACAGCAGGCTGCCGCCCTGCAGGAAACGGCGGCAAGCATGGAACAGCTCACCGCTACCGTAAAAAACAATGCAAGCGGGGCGCATCAGACCGCCAACTCAGCCCGTGAAACCGCGCGCCTTACCCGCGCCGGGGAAGCAGATGTCAAACGTATGGCAGAGACTATGCAAGCCATATCAATGAGCGCGACTAAAGTCCGGGACATCACCTCTGTGATTGAAAGTATTGCGTTTCAGACCAACATCCTGGCGCTGAATGCAGCCGTTGAGGCGGCTCGTGCAGGAGAAGAAGGACGCGGCTTTGCTGTTGTAGCGGGTGAGGTCAGGACACTGGCGCAGCGTAGTGCCTCCGCCGCACGGGATATAAAGTTGCTTATCGAAGAAGCGGTAACCCAGGTGGAAAGCGGCGTCACAGTCGCCTCGTCAACCGGCGACAGCATTATGCAAATTGTTGGCATGGTGAATGAACTGGCTGTGTCGATGGATACGATTTCCCTTGCCTCATCAGAGCAGATGCAGGGCATATCTCAGGTCAGTGTCGCCGTGACGCAGATGGACAGCGTGACGCAGAATAACGCTGCGCTGGTGGAAGAATCGTCTTCAGCCTCACAGTCGCTCTCTGAACAGGCTCACGCGCTGCGGGGCATGGTAGCCGCGTTTCAGGTGTGACGACCTCTGGCGATAGCGTTCGTCTGTTGAAGGCGCTGCCAGTATCCACATCTCCGATGGTCTGCTTTTCCGGCAGATAAGGATGGGTGACAGGCACCTGTCTGTCACTCATCGCTAAGACAACATTCGTTTTTTTCATTTTCTGACTACAGAAAAAAGAGCATGAAAGGGAACAGGGGGAGAGTAAAGATACCCCTGTTGCCGCCTAATCCCGCGTAAAGTCAGCCATGCCGCCCTGATGCGCTTTACCGCCAGGCTTGCGCCTGAAAAAGAGTGCCGCAGCCTGAGCTGGAACGCTGAAAAAATCCAACTATCGCGCTAACCTTTTTGATTACTCTTCGGGTGGAAGGGCTGATGATAGCATTGTGAATGCTGCGCTCAGTGGTAAGGCCTGAGCAAACCTGCCTGTACTTCGCGGCACTACTGGTTAAGCTATTGCATAGAAGCGTTGACCTGCCGCAGACCTTGCAGAATGCAAAACAGCACCTGTGATGTGCCCTGTGCGGCGTGGTGTTACAAACCTCACTTCAGAAAACATCTCTCCTTATTGTCGTCATCGTCTCATTGGTCTTTTTCCCATAAAGCGGATATTTGCCAGCCGCAGCAGTTGCTCGCCTGAAAACAAACTTCTGACTGGCCAAAAGAGGGGCTGGTGAATGACGCACAGTGAAATAACAAAAATAATTAATGTTTTTCAGAAAGCAGCCGATTAAGGAATTTGCCTTAACGGTTCAAAGCTGCGAGCAAAAAGGGGTAAGAAACCTGCGGCTTCGCATGAGCCGCCGCGCAGGCTTTCGCCAGTGTTCCGGGGCTTGTACCCCGCAGGTGAGTATAGAAGCGCAGCAGCCGTGCTACGAAAAGAATGGCGCTGCTGTACAGGGATTACCTTTATGGATATGGAACTGAAATGAAAAAAAGCACCGTTGCAGTGATGATGATGGCGACTCTGTCAGGCGGAGCCTGTGCAGATGCAGGTCGATTTTCACCGAATTTTTCTCCGGAAAGCTTTACTGTGTCGACGTCAGCCGGGATGCTGAGTGGCAAATCTCATGAGATGGTTTACGACACCGAAACAGGCCGCAAAGTCAGTCAGCTGGACTGGAAAATAAAGAATGTTGCTATTCTCAAAGGCGAGTTATCCTGGGATGCATACTCATTTCTGACGCTGAATGCGCGAGGCTGGACTTCACTGGCTTCTGGTTCGGGTCACATGGATGACTATGACTGGCTCGATGACAACCAGTCTGACTGGACGGACCATTCATCCCATCCCCGCACAGATGTTAATTACGCCAATGAATACGATCTCAATGTAAAAGGCTGGGCATTACAGGGCGATAACTATAAAGCCGGACTGACAGCTGGTTATCAGGAAACCCGTTTAAGCTGGACAGCTTTTGGCGGTTCATATAATTACGATAACGGCGCTTCTACGGGTGATTTCCCAAGAGGCGAGCGCGGTATTGGCTATAGCCAGCGTTTTTCCATGCCGTATATTGGTCTTGCGGGCCAGTATCGTATAAACGACTTTGAATTTAACGCCTTATTTAAATTCAGTGACTGGGTGCGGGCACACGATAATGACGAGCATTACATGCGCGATCTTACCTTCCGTGAGAAAGCGACTAATTCGCGGTACTACGGAACATCAGTAGACGCTGGCTATTATGTAACGCCAAATGCCAAAGTATTTGCCGAATTCACTTACAGCAAATATGAAGAAGGCAAAGGCAGCACTCAGATTATTGACAGAGTCTCCGGTGAATCAGCATCCATTGGTGGAGATGCGGCTGGTATATCGAATAAAAACTATACCATTACAGCCGGTCTGCAATATCGCTTCTGATTCGATCCTGTACGCCAGATGATTATGTACGTTAGGCCCCTTTGGGGCTTTTTGATAGTGTTAGCAAAAAAATATCAATGCTAAATCTGTATATGAATTCATAATTAAATCAATACTATAAGTTTTTTAAATAATATTCAGCCCGGCAGTTCTGCCTTTTTAAAAGTAATTACAAATCTTATTAAGCAGATAAATATCGTTAAATGTCATTCCCGTTTGCTGATAGCGTCCAGCATAACGCATCTTAGGAAGAGAAAAAAATGCCGGTCATCCCGAAAGTTATGAAAATTGCTACGTTTTTCACCGTTATTTTCCTCACTGGCTGTTCCACGCTGTTACCCCTTAATTACACAGATTACGAAGGTCAAGATGCAGCGACGGTGGTGGCCATCAATCCAGAGGGATTTGTGGGTACATTTTATCTTTCGGTCTATGAGAAGAAAGGCACCTGTTATGACAGGGTTGATCGCCATCAGCTGGAATCAAATCTTATCCCCTCCGCAGGGCACGTTATGACCGCAAAGGTCAAGCCTGGCAGGCTCATGGCTTTTCAGCAGCTCAACACGATAATGAGCCATTACGACGCACACGGAAAAAAAACGAAATTCCCGGAAAGCTATTTGCTCTCACAATGGGTTCCATTTATTCCACAACCAGGCAAACGCTACTTTCTTGATACTAAATATGGTCCCCGGGAGATTTCGTCGGATTATACCATTACTGTTAATTCAGACCCGGCCAGAATTGCGTCTGATTTCAAAACGCTACCTCAGAATAACTGGGACGCCAGAAATCGTTGTCAGCATCTTATAGGCGGCAGCTAATCATGATTCAACTATCGCTGTAACATCGTCACACTGAAGACATGATATGTAATCGGCCAGTATCGCTGAGCAGGGAAGGGTTTGAGCATTTCTGCCACTTTCGCAGAGGATATGGATAGCATTTAGAAAAGACGGGCGTATGAATCCGCCAGGGACCACATTTCTGACCAGACTCCTCATCTGAAACGTGTCTGATTAAGCACACCTGAACGCGCCAGTTCTTCTGTCAGAGCTGGCGCCATCAGGTGATCAGCCTTTTCATTCCGCCTGCTATCAGCTCTGCCACTGCAACTGGCGGATGATGTCAGGGCTACAATTTGCGGAAAAATTAGTGAGGTGGCTGCATCAATCCTGTAAGCGAGACAGGCTGGAAAACTCCAGAAATATATCTTTTAAATTCAATAATATGAATTCGATATAATAAACATTATACAGCGATTTGATTTCCTTTTTGCCTCGGAAAACGCTGACTTTTTCCCGACATGCCTGCCAGATTGCTAAAAAGCTGCTAAACCTTAAGACACAGATACGCGCGTAAAGATTAGGGTTATCACGATTTTCCCCGATTTAACTCCCGTCAGAACTAAACCTATAAAAAAACCATCTTTTGGCCCCCAACAATGGGAAGCAGACAATGTCGGAAAAAATATCGCTAACAATGCAGGTTAATGGTCAGTCGCAACAGATGCAGGTCGATTCACGGGTCACATTGCTCGACGCACTGCGTGAGCATCTTAATCTGACCGGCACCAAAAAAGGGTGCGATCAGGGACAGTGCGGTGCCTGCACCGTACTGATTAATGGTCAGCGGGTGCTGAGCTGCCTGACGCTGGCGGCCCAGGCGGATGGTGCTGACGTCACCAGCATTGAAGGGCTGGCCTCCACTGACGGTGACCTGCATCCGGTGCAGCGCTGCTTTATGGAGAATGATGCCTTCCAGTGTGGCTACTGCACGCCGGGTCAGATCATGTCCGCCGTCGCCTGCATCAAAGAGGGCCATGCCGGTTCGGACGATGAGATCCGTGAATATATGAGCGGCAACCTCTGCCGTTGCGGTGCTTATCCACACATTGTCGATGCGATTAAACAGGCCGCTGCTGAGATGGCGAAGGAGTCCGCATGAATGAATTCAGCTGGAAAGTTGCGCAGTCTCCCCAGGAAGCCGCAGCCCTGAAACAGCAATCCGGTAGCCAGTTGCTGGCGGGCGGCACCACACAGCTCGATCTGATGAAGTGTGGGGTCTTCACGCCACCGCAGTTAATCGGCATCAGCGGGATAACGGCGCTGAAAAACCTGCAATTTGACGACGAAAAAATCACTGCCGGTGCACTGGTGACCATGAGCCAATTGGCCGACCATCCCGCCTGCCAGCAGAATGCGCCTGCCATCTATGGCAGCCTGTGGCAGGCTGCATCCCCGCAGATTCGTAATATGGCGTCGCTGGGTGGAAATTTACGTCAGCGCACCCGATGTAACTACTACCGTGACCCGGCAACGTTCCCGGCCTGCAACAAACGCAATCCCGGTTCCGGCTGCGCCGCACTGGATGGCGTTAACAGCAATCATGCGATTCTGGGTGCCAGCGACAGCTGCATTGCGGTCTATCCCGGCGATTTAGCGGTTGCGCTGGTGGCGTTTGACGCCATCGTCGTTCTGCAGAATCAGCGGGGGGACATCCGTCGCATCCCAATTGATGACTTTTTCCTGCTGCCGGGTGATACGCCTGACCGTGAGCACGATCTGCGCGATGACGAGATCATTGTGGCCATTGACGTGCCGCAAACCGAGTCACTCCGCCACTCACACTACCTTAAAGTGCGTGACCGCAGCTCCTATGAGTTTGCAGCAGCCAGCGCGGCCGCAGGCTTTACCCTGGAAAACGGCGTGATGCGTGACGTGCATATCGCGCTCGGCGGCGTTGCGACCAAACCCTGGCGCGTCCGATCGGTAGAGCAGGCGCTGGAAGGCCAGCCGTTTAATGAAGAGACGGTGTTTCAGGCAGCAGAGCAGATTACTCAGGAGACGCAGGCGCTGACCCACAACGCCTATAAAGTAAAACTGGCGCCACGAGTGATTGCACGCGCGCTGATGGCAGCAGGAGAAACCTCATGAGTGAAGTAAACGACAAAGCGCGTCCGGATGTGATCAACGCCAGCTCAGCGACAGGCACCCAGATTGAAGGCTTGGGCGCTCCCCGCGCGCGTGGCGATGGCAAAGTAAAAGTCACCGGTGAGGCGCGTTATGCGGTTGAATATCAGCCGGAAAATCCACTTTACGGCGTGGTAATCCAGTCTACCGTCGCCAGCGGTCGCATCAGCCGTATGGCGACGGAAAAGGCGCAGCAGGCCGCAGGTGTGCTGGCGGTCTATACCCATCTGAACACGCTGAAAATCAACAAGCCCACGGCGATTGCCGATGGCGGCGCGGCGCAGTCAACCTACACCCCGATTCAGGACGATGTGATTATTCACAACGGTCAGAACATTGGTCTGGTTGTCGCCGAAACGTTTGAACAGGCGACCTATGCCGCCTCGCTGGTGGAGATTGAGTATGAAACGTCTGATGCACTGATTTTTGCCACCGATGAGGGCGTTGAACCTAAACCGCTCCCGAAGCAGGATATCGATATGGGCGATGCCCAGGCGGCGATGCAGCAGGCCGAGGTGCGTCTGAGCCAGCGTTACACCACCCCGCGTGAATACAACATGCCAATGGAGCCGCACGCCTGTGTGGCGGAGTGGCAGGATGGGCGCATTACCGTCTGGGAGCCGAGCCAGTGGGTCGCCGGCGCGCAGGTGGAGATTGCCGAGTGGATGGGCATTGAGGTGGAAAACGTGCGGATCATCTCACCGTATGTCGGTGGGGGATTTGGCTCTAAGCCGGTGCCTTACACCCACGTTGCACTGGCGACAGTCGCCTCGCGGGCACTGAAGCGCCCAGTCAAAGTGTCACTGACCCGTCCGCAGACTTTCACCGGTCTTGGCGGGCGTCCGGCGACCTCGCAGCAGCTGGAACTGGGCGCATCGCGCGACGGCAAAATCCAGGCGATTATCCAGCGCAGCTTCAGTGAAACGTCACTCATCGACGTTTTTGCCGAGAACTGCAGCAAAGTTACCGCCCGCATGTATGCGGCAGGCAATGTCTCCGCCCGGCATCAGGTCAGGCCAATCAATACCGTAACGCCAGGCTGGATGCGCGCGCCTGGTGAAAACCCAAGCGCCTTTGGACTGGAAGTGGCGATGGATGAGATGGCCTATGCCCTGAACATCGATCCGCTGGAACTGCGTCTGCGTAACTGGGCAGATAAAGATTATCAGCTCGATCTGCCGTGGAGCTCGCGCCGTCTGAAAGAAGCCTATCAGAAAGGCGCTGAAGCTTTTGGCTGGGACAAGCGCATCATGGCGCCGCGTTCAATGCGTGAAGGGCGTGAACTGATTGGCTGGGGCATGGCCTCCGGCACCTATCCGGTCAACAAACTGCCCGCCGAGGCGAAAATCATCCTGACGCCGCAGGGAACATTTGTGGTGCAGTGCGGCGGCGCAGATATCGGCACCGGAACCTATACCATCCTGGCGCAGACCGCTGCCGATATTCTGGGTGTCGCCTCCACCACCATAGAAGTGCAGCTGGGTGACACCGAGCTGCCGCGCGCAGGTGTAGCGGGCGGATCGCAGCTGGCAGGTAACGTAACCGCCGCGGTGGACGACACCGCTAAACGGATGCGCGACCAGCTGCTGAAGCTGGCCAGCGAACTACCTCAGTCGCCATTAAAAGGCACACCTGTGTCTCAGCTCACGCTGAAAGGCGATGGGGTGCAGCACATGCAGCGCAGCGACCGGGTCGTGTCATACGCGGAACTGGCCAGCCTGGCACCGGCAGAGAGTCTGGCGGTGAAAGGCGGCACGTTCCCGGATGATATGTCAGAAAGTGACCGCGACAAGATGGTGCGTAATCTTAATGACGGCACCCGTCCTGAAAAATTCTCTGCTCACAGCTGGAGTGCGCAATTTGTTGAGGTCCGGGTCGATGAGGATTTCGGTACCATCCGGGTTAAACGGATGGTGGCAGCGCTCGACAGCGGTCGTCTCTATAACCCGAAACTGGCGCGTAGCCAGTGGATTGGCGGCATGATCATGGGTGTGGGTCAGGCGCTAATGGAGGAGGGCATCATCGATCCGCGTAACGGTCGGGTAATTAACAATAACCTCGCAGACTACTTAGTGCCGGTTAATGGCGACATCCCGAGCATTACCACCATCAACGTCGGCGAACCCGACTTTGAGGCGACCACGATGGGCGGTAAACCGGTGGGTGAACTGGGTATCGTCGGCGTTGCGGCAGCGATCAGTAATGCGGTATTCCATGCCACCGGCAAGCGCGTACGCGACCTGCCGATAACGCTCGACAAGCTTATCTGAACCGGTTCCTGACCTGCTGCCAGCAGGTCAGACTCAGGTCATGCGGGCGCGGGCTAAAGCCTGCGCCCGTTTTTCACGTATAGCGGAGAACGAGAGTGAAGATAGCGCTGATTGTACTGGCCGCCGGGCTGAGTCAACGTTTTCGCCAGCAGGGGGGCGAGCATAAGCTGCTGGCTGACCTTGAAGGCAAACCGGTGCTGCAGCGCACGCTGGATCAGGCCGCTGCCAGCGGGCTTGACCTGTTCGTGGTGACCCGTCCCGACGCCCTGGCAATCCAGGCATTCTGTACGCGGGCGACTGTCGTGCTGTGCGACAGCGGTGGGCTGGGCGAGTCCATCGCGGCGGGCGTTAACGCCAGCCGTGACTACGACGGCTGGCTGATTGCGCTGGGCGATATGCCGTTTGTGACGCCTGAAAGTTACCGTGCCATCAGTGCTGCGCTGGTGGATTCGCCCATCGTCAGGCCAGTCATTGAGGGAAAACCGGGCCATCCGGTGGGTTTTCAGAATCACTCTTTTCCCATGCTGAGCACGTTACAGGGCGATGCCGGACCACAGGCGATAGTAAGGTCACAGGCTGTCCGGCTGCCGCTTCACGATCGCGGCTGCCTTTGTGATATCGATTTCCCTGCCGATCTGCAGCTGATAAAGGAATTTTCATGATAACGCTGGATCAACGCGTGATTAATGCGGCACTGAGCAGTTGCCAGGCGGGCCAGCAGGTCTGGCTCTGCACGGTGCTGCGCACCTATGGCTCTTCGCCCCGCGCACCCGGGACACTCATGACGGTTAACGAAACCGGCGCATACTGCGGATCGCTGTCGGGCGGCTGCATCGAAGAGGACTTTCTGGCACAGCTGGCGGCAGGGGCGTATCGCGCCAGCAGTCAGCGGGTACGCTATGGCGAGGGCGGGATGCGTCCTGACGTCAGCCTGCCGTGCGGCGGCAGTCTGGAAATCGTCATAGAATTTCTGCCGCCTGATGACGCCACGCTGGCGCTGCTGACGGCGATGCAGCGCGCGCTGAGCGGGCAACAGCCGCTGGTAAAACTGATACGCCCGGGCGCGCGTGCGCAGTGGGAGGCGATTGCCGCCGACAGGAGGCTGCCCGCACTGGATGCCAGCGAGCAACAGTTGTTACTGCCGGTGGGCGCGATACCGGAACTCCTGATCGCGGGCTACTCCAGCGTGGCACATGAGTGCATCCGGCTGGGACAGATACTGGGCTTTCACGTGCGGGTCTGTGAGCACCGACCGGAAATGCGGACGGAGCTGGAAAGTCACTTCAGCGACGCGGATAACGTGACGCTGGTATCACAGCATCCGGCGCGCTGGCTGGAACTGAACGGGGCGCACGCCGCGGTAGCCATTGTGGCACTGACCCACGATCCCCGCATTGATGATCTGACGATGATGGAGGCGATTGCCACACCCGCGTTCTACATCGGCATCATGGGTTCGGCGAAAAACAGCGAGAAACGACGGGCGCGACTGCAACAGATCGCCGGAATGGATCGGGCCGAACTGGACCGCATCCATGCGCCCATCGGCCTGCCCATCGGCAGCAAGACTCCGGCAGAGATTGCGCTGTCGGTCATGGCCGATATCGTCCGGGTGAAGAATAGCGCGCA
Source organism: Pantoea alfalfae (assembly GCF_019880205.1). Classification (NCBI taxonomy): domain Bacteria; kingdom Pseudomonadati; phylum Pseudomonadota; class Gammaproteobacteria; order Enterobacterales; family Erwiniaceae; genus Pantoea; species Pantoea alfalfae. The sequence goes on along the minus strand of NZ_CP082293.1, from coordinate 50,747 downwards.
GTCAGCCGTCTGATCCCGGCGTCTTCTCGGGCGCCAGCCGATAAAGATAGCTGCCTGAAAAGGGTATCGGCAGGAAATCACGGAACAGCTGCTGTAACGTCTGTTCGGGATCGACGTCGCGGAACAGTTGCGGGTAGAGCGTGGCAGCAAAGAATTCGGTCGCTACGACGTGCCACGGGCTGAGATAAAAATTGTGCCAGATGGCTCCGGCATGACCGTCGCGCAGCGCGGTGAGCTGCTTCAGCGCATTCTGCTGACTGGTCAGTGCGAGCAGGCTTTGCCGGGTCTGCGCTGTTGTGACGGCGGGGCCGAGTTTTAAGGCTCCCGCTTCATCGGCGCTGCCGGTGCCGGTGGCAAAGTAGTAATCCGGCTGTGTCGCAATCACACTCTCCTCACTCAGCCGTCCGAATACGCCTTTGATCTGCTGGCTGGCGATGTTATTGCCACCAGCAAACGTCAGTAGCTCACCAAGATTGCCATTCACCGAGGTGACGCAGCACTCGCTGCGTCGTCCAAGATGTAACTGCAACAGCACGGACGGTTTCGGACCGTGATAATCCGCCAGCCGACTCGAAATGCGCTGCATGTGGCTGCGGTAGAAGTGATTAAACTGAGCCGCGCGCTGTGGCTGATTGAGCACCTCACCCAGCAAAGTGATGCTGCGCTCAGTGTTTTTCAGCAGATTAACCCGCAGATCGATCTTCACCACCGGAATATGCGCCGCAGCGAGCATCTTCTCCAGCACGGCAACGTTTTCACTGTCGCGCGCCAGCTGCGGCAGGATCACCACATCCGGCTTAAGTGCGATCACCTGTTCGGGATTCATATCGTTAACGCCATCCAGCCCCACGACCGGAATCGTCTCCATCTGCGGGAACTGGCGCGCAAAAACCTGCCAGGTCTGAGGATCGTACTTTTTCAGATCCTGCGGCCAGCCAGCAATATGCTGCAGCGGATTACCGGGCATCAGAAGTGCGACGCTGTAGAGCATCCGGCTTTCACCCAGCATAATGCGCTGCGGATGGTCGGGAATCGTGACCTGGCGACCGGTGATGTCGGTCAGCGTGCGGGAATGTGCACACGCGCTGACCAGCATCACAGTGATCGTCAGCAGCACTGAGCGTAGCGAGTTAAAATTCCACACGGGCCTGTACCATCAGATTACGGGTTTCGCCTTCACGGACGCGCAGATTGCCGCCGCTTGAACTGTAGTAGTGCTGATTAAACAGATTATTGATATTCAGACGCAGCTGGGTTTTTTCACCAAACAGCCGGTTGTTCCACGCTACGAAGCTGTCTGCCACTACATAGTCGGGCAGGGTGAAACTGTTATCGGGATCGCCCGCACGGCTGCCGACATAGCGCGTACCGCCGCCGAGCCGGAACGTGCCGGGCAGGCCACTGACCTGCAGCTCATGACTCAGGTAAAGCGCACCGGCATGACGCGGCGCATTCTGCAGCCGATTGCCATTGTTATCCGGATTCACCCGATCGCTGACGATCTCTGCCTGATCATAGCTGTAGTTCGCACTCAAATCCCAGCCGGGTGCAATTTCGCCATTCAGCTCAAACTCAGCGCCGGTCGATCGGGCTTTATCAATGGCCCGCGTGCTGCCATTAATATTCAGCGACATCGCTTTTTCATCAATCCGGTAGAGCGCCACTGTTGCCAGCAGTTTTGGCGATAGCTGCCATTTGCTGCCGACTTCCCAGCTGGTGCCCTGCTCCGGCTTGCCGACATTGCCATCATCATCCACGTCGGTTGACGGCGTGAACGACTTGCTGACGCTGGTGTAGAAAGAGAGGTCAGGCGTGAGTTTGTAGATCACCCCGGCCTGTGGCAGAAACTTATTGCCCTCATCGTTCAGGATTTCTGACTGGGGATTAACGCCGCGGGAGGCGCGCTGTTCATAATGCTGATAACGGCCGCCCAGCACCACAATCCAGTCCTGTGTGAGTGAAATAGTGTCTTTGGCGTAGAGCGATCGGCTATGAATACGGTTCAGGTTATTGGCTGCTGCGCTATTTTCGGTGCTGGTGTCCGTGACCGGTGACAGGATGTCATAGTCGGGATTGAAGTAGTTGAACTGGCGGTTAACCTTGCCCTGATACTGATGGGCGCGATAAGTCTGATTCATCTCATAGTCGGTGCCTGCCACCAGCGCGTGCTGCATGCCCAGAATCTCCGGATTGCCCAGCAGATCCCAGCTCACATATTTGGTTTTGTGGTTAAACCCACGGTTGGCATCGGCACGACGTGTTACTACGCCAGTGCTGGCATTGACCGCCGTTACGCGCACCTCATCGTTGTCATAACGCCGCTGATTCCAGCCCAGGGTGAGCCGGGTGCGCCACTCATCATTAAACTGCCAGTCATAGTGGGCATTCAGGGTTTTGTTGTGACCCCAGGCGTGATTAGCTTTGTCATCCAGACGATCTTTGTAAGCAATATCGATCGGCTTGCCGTCGATAAAGGCCGTGCCGCGGTCGTAGGGAATGTCATAACGGTAGTCGGCATAGCTGATCAGAAAGCTGGCCTGCTCGCCAAACCATTGCAGAGAGGGTGCCAGCAGCGTGTGTTCTTCGCTGCCAAAGTTGCGCCAGTAATCCTGATTCTGCTTTTCGGCGATCAGCCGGAAGGCAAAGCCATTGCCCAGCGGGCCGGTGACATCCAGCGTGCCTGCACCGCCGCCTTCACTGGCGTTGCGTCCGCTAACGCTGGAGTGCCAGCTGTATTGCGGCTTTTTGCTGACCACATTGATAATGCCACCCGGATTCTGAATGCCGTAGAGCAGCGAAGAGGAGCCTTTCAGCACCTCAACTCGTTCGGTTGTGGCATCAAAATTGAGTCCCTGACTGCTGCGAATGCCATCCCGGTAGACCGACCCATCGGCATTACTGCCAAAACCGCGTCGAACGAAGCCATCTTCGGTGCCAGCCAGCGTGTTAGCTTCTGAAACGCCGCTGACAAAGCGCATCGCATCCGCCAATGAGCTTGCCTGGTAATCGTCCAGTTGCTGCTGCGTGACCACGCTGACCGACTGCACCTCATCAAGCCGAGCGGTTGGCATTTTACTGGCGACGCTGCTCTCGCTGGCGCTGTAATTTCCCTCTGAGTCAGCATCGGCGGTCACGGTCATATCCGGTGCTGTGTTGGCTGCTGCGCTGACCTGTGGCAGCATCATGCTGCCGCAAATTGCCACGACCAGAGCGGGGTGTCGGGCCGGATATCGTGAGTCTTTGTTTTTCATTTTTCTTTTCGTATCTGTTACTGGCAGTTTCTGAAGCAAATTCGCTCTGATGACTGGCTGTCATACAGGGCTTCCCTGGAGGTGGTCTGCAATATGCAGCGCTTTAAGCAGAAGAGAACGGCATTCGGGTTCAGACATCATTGCGCTGACCGGACGACAATGCTTCTCATCTGTAATTGAGAATCATTCAAACATCCAACAAAGTAGTAGTAAACATAATTTGAACAGAATTTACTACATTTCTGCTGTATCGATATTTACTGACTTACAGTCCAGGTGATGAGTTTATTTCGTTGAAAATAATGATTATTATTTCATGGCGAGATGACAGGATACGCTTAAATCCCTATCATTTGCAGGTCAAACTCAGAATAGAATTACGCTTTCACTACAATTTCTGACCGTGGAATATCCTCCATTAATCAGATCGGTAATCAGCCTTTCGGACCTTAAACACCAGCAGCAGGAACAGCATGAAACAGAACCGGCCAGTTAAAAACAGAGTGGATGTGGTGGCAGAGCGTCTGCGCGCCCGCGAAAAGCAGCTTTCTCCTCGTCTGCTGGCTGTGGCACGTTATATCGATCAACAGCGCGAAACGGTGCTCGAAAGTACTGCGATGGAGATCGCCGTCGCGAATCACACGTCTGATGCCACCGTGATCCGCGCCATTCAGGCGCTCGGATTCAGCGGACTGCGCGATCTCAAACAGACGCTCAGAGCCTGGTTTGGTCCCTCGCTGAACTCGGAAGATAAGATGTTCACTACTGTCAGTGAGGTGACCAGTGACGTAAACAGTGCCATCGACTTTGTACTGGCGGGCCACCGGCACGCCTGTGAGGTGCTGTCGCAGCCGCAGAACCGGGTGGCGGTGGCAGACGCCGTGGCGCTGCTGAGTGAAGCGCGGGAAGTGGCTATTTTTGGCATTAACGCCTCAGGGATTCTGGCGGACTACAGCGTGCGGCTGCTGAACCGTATCGGTCTGCCCGCCTTTTCGCTTAATCGCGCCGGCATTGCGCTGGCAGAGCAGATGCTGGCGCTGCAGCGTGGCGACGTGCTGATAATGATGGCGCAGCAATCGGCGCACCGGGAAGGGACCACCGTGGTGCGCGAAGCGAAACGGCTGAATATCCCGATTATCCTGCTGACCAACGCCACCGACTCTTTTTTTGCGCGTGAGGCGGATGTGGTGATCAACGTGCCTCGCGGTGGTGAGAAGGGGCGCATTCCGCTGCACGGCACCATAATGGTCTGTCTGGAGATGCTAATCCTGTCAGTTGCTTCGACGCTGCCGCAGCGCACCGTTAAAACCATGAAACGGCTACAGGATCTCTATCGCGGGCTGAAACCCGCCAGCAAAAAGTAATCTGCAGGATTAAGCCGTGACCGGAATTTCCCGGTAAAAACGGGCTCACCTTTAAGTCAAATTTTCCCGCTTTGCGAGCGCGATCGCGTCTTTTCATCAGCCCGTTTATCAGGGCGACTACGCTTACAGCGTGCTGCGCCTCCGGGTGCGGCTTTTACTCTTTCTCACTTTACTTTTTTTGTGCGGAGCTGCTGATGAAACCCCTTCACGCGCAATACCTTTTCTGTTGTGCCACCCTGAGCCTCCTGTCGCCGCTGCCTGCGATGGCATGGAGTGACCTTACCGTATTTGGTGACAGCCTGAGTGATGGCGGCAACGTAGGACGCTTTACTTATGATGGTGCGACCCATCCGCTCTATGACGAGATCGTAGCGCAGTCGCTGGGTGACACTCTGCGCCCCTCATCCCAGGGCGGAAGCAACTATGCCGAAGGTGGCGCCGTTGCGGTACCGGCGATAAATCCCATGTTTAATACGCAGGATCAGCTGGATAATTACCTTGCGACGCGCGACGGACGAGCCGATTCTGACGGACTCTATATTCACTGGATTGGCGGCAATGACTTAGCGGCGGCAGCCCTTGCGCCGCTCGCTGCACAGCAGATCGTGGATAACAGTGCCAGTGCCGCGGCCTCACAGGTCAGTCGTTTGCTGGATGCCGGGGCCGGCACGGTCATCGTTCCGACGGTGCCAAACGTCGGAGCGACGCCCGCGCTGCTTCAGGCGATTCTGCAGGTGCTGGGGCCGGCCGCCCAGCCTGCCACGGCGGCGCTGTTTCAGTCGCTGAGTACCACCGCCACGCCTGACCGCGCCGCCAGAGAGCAGGCAATTGAAACCGCGCTTAACGAAGCAGCTGGTCAGGTCACTTCTATTCCGCTGATCCGCGATGCGCTTGCACAACAGCTGTTTGCCGCCTGGCAGTTGCTGAGTCAGGAGGCGGCAGCCCTCACCGACCGTTACAACCAGGCTGAAGAGCAGGGGCTGGTGGCGGCACGCGGCAATATCGCGCGGGTGGATATCAATGGCCTGTTTAATGAGGTGATCGATAACCCGCGCCTGTATGGACTCAGCAACACGGCCGGCATGGCCTGTCCGCCCGGCGTCTCATCAATGGACTGCACCGCCTCAACGCCAGGATTTTCACAATCGCAACAGTATCTGTTTGCCGACCGGTTGCATCCCAGCCCGGCAGTGCATGCGCTGATCGCCGATTATATTGAGTCGGTGCTGAGTGCGCCGCTGCAGGTGGCCGCGCTGAGTCAGGCACCATCGATGCTGGTGGGGGATGCGCAGAATACGCTGGATGGACATCTGCAACAGCAGCGTCAGCAGCCCGCCAGCGCCGGAGAGTTTACGGTTTTCGGTGGCTATGCCGGACAGCAGCGAGATTTCCGCAGCGACAGCCTGCTGGACGGTGATGCAACAAGCGCTACCGGCACCGTAGGAGTGGGCTATCAGCTGTCCGATCACTGGCAGGCCGGTGCAATGCTCTCCACTACCTCGCAACGGCAGGATCCCTCGTCGCGCTTTGATTATCGTTTACGCGGCAATCTGGTGGCGCTGTGGAGCCAATTAAATTATCTGGATCGGGGATGGATTAATGCAGATGCCCATTATGCCGATCTGAACTTTGATGATATTGAGCGTAAGGTCAGGCTGGGACCGGCGACCCGTACGGAGAAGGGCAGCAGCGACGGCAAAGTGCTGGGGATGCGGGTGCAGACCGGCTGGGACTTACCGCTGGGCCGCTATGTCTCCACCGGCCCGATGGCCAGCTATGCGCTCGACTACACCCAGATTGATGGCTACAGAGAAGAAGGGAACAGCAGCACCTCGATGCGCTTTGGCGACCAGACACTGCATTCTCAAATCGGGTCAGTTGGCTGGCGTATCGACAGTAAAGATTTAGTGATTAATCCCTGGGCGCAGGTCAGTTACAACCATCAGTTCGGCGACAGCGACTCTGCTGTTACCGCCGGACTGAAATCGACCCGCACTGCCTTTACCCGCAGCAGTGGCTCACGGGATGATAACTGGATCAATATGGCTCTGGGCGCAAGCGTGCCCATTGGCACATCGGTGAACGCATTTGCTGGCGTTTCATCGGTGACAGGTAACAGCGACTATCACCAGGTGACATGGAACGTCGGACTTAACGCCCGTTTTTAAATGATAAGCTGTATCAAAAGGCCGTGCAGAGATCGTCTGCCGCTGTCTGAAATGGTGCGGCAGACGATGTTGCGCGTTATTCATTACGCCGCGGCGACGGAGCGTTAAACTCGCCCTGGCGTGTGGTTTTCACGCTTCGATCAGTGCCGCCTGCGCCTCCAGCTCTCGAACGCGCGGTATTACTTCGCGACCAAAGAACTCCACCTCTTCGTGAAAGTGCAGAAACGCCAGCAGCAGCAGATCGACACCGGCCTGCTTAAGTTCGATAATCCGTTCAGCAATCTGCTGGGGGGTGCCAATCAGATTGGTTTTGAAGCCGTCGTTGTACTGCACCAGATCCTCAAACGACGATTTCGCCCAGTTTCCCTCTCCTTCAGGTGAGGCACTGCCTGCATTTTTGACCTCATGCTGGAAGCCTTTCACCGCATCCGGGTTGGCTTTGCTGATGATCTCCTGAAGCACCGCCTGCGCCTGCTGTTCACTTTCACGCGCAATCACAAATCCATTCAGTCCGACTCTGACCTGATGTTGATTGCGTGCTGCTTTTTCACGGATATCCGCGATCTGCAGACGGACACCGTCCGGCGTATTCCCATTAGTAAAATACCAGTCTGACACCCGGGAAGCCATGTCACGCGCCGCACGTGAGCTGCCACCCTGGAAAATTTCCGGTAACGGAGACAGTGGCTTAGGTTTCATGGCGTAATCGCGAAAGCGATAAAAATCACCTGCAAAGGTAAAGTTCTCTTCGCGCCAGATGCCTTGCAGGCAGCGAATAAACTCTTCGGAACGCAGATAGCGCTCTTCGTGATCGAGCCAGGGTTCACCAATCGCTTTGAATTCGCCCCGGAACCAGCCGCTGACAATGTTAACGGCGATACGTGGCCCATAGAGATGGCTGATGGTGGCGATCTGCTTTGCGGCTAATACCGGATTCCACGGGCCAGGCAGCAGCGCGGCGATCACTTTTAACTTCGAGGTGTGACTGAGCAGATCCTGCGAGAAGGTGACGGATTCATGCTGATTGTCTGCGCCATACCCGGCAGTAAACCGGATCTGCGTCAGCGCATAATCAAAACCCGCCTGTTCGGCGATCTGCGCCAGTTTACGGTTGTAGGCAGCATCCCAGCGGGTTCGCTGTTCTATCTGACTGATCACCAGTCCGCCCGAGACATTCGGCACCCAGTAGGCGAACTGTAAAGGTTGGTTCAGTGACATGGTTTTCTCCTGGCATATAGCTGGATTAATGGAATAGTTAATTTTTCCAAACTTTAAGATATAAAAGAAAAGGCCAAGCACTAACCGTGCCATAAAATAAGCTACTGTTTTTATGGAAGTAAACGGCTAAAGGCGAGCTGGGCGTGTTGCAAATGCGGCACGGTTGAAACAACCGGGTTGCTAATGCAGCAGCAATGCCTGGACAAATCGGTGAACGGTGAATGACTGCCATCACGCTATTGACATCAACAGTGCCAGAATGTCAGTTACCGGGAACGGGCTGTGATAACGTAGCGAAGCGCGACGCGATGAGAACCGGAGGGGATCATGATAGTCAGACAGGCATCGCCTGAAGAGGCGTATCGTTTATGGAATATCCGAAATCAGGCACTCCGTCATGGCTGCCAGCATGCTTATCCACCCGACGTGCTCGCCGCCTGGACGCCGGACCGCATGCCCGCCAGCTTTCCTGCGATGATCCGCGCCAATCCCTTCTTCGTGATTGATGGCCCGGACGGCGTGCCGGTTGCTACCGGATCGCTGGACCTTGCCGCCGCCAGCGTGGAAGCCATTTTTACCCTGCCCGCATTTACCGGACAGGGAATGGCTGGGCTGATCATCGACACCATCAAAGCGGAGGCGCTGCAGCGTGGCTACCACCGGTTGACGCTCGCGTCGACGCCGAACGCCGTGGGCTTTTACCAGCAGCATGGCTTCCACCCGCTGGGCGAAAGTTTCTATCCGTCAAAGCTGGCGGGCAGCGATTTGCGCTGTACTGAGATGGCGATTGATCTGTGAATGCCCGCTGCCGTCAGGCTGGCAAAGCTGAGCAAAAGTTTCCGGTGCAAAGACTTCGCAAGCCCCCGCCGGTAAGGTATAGTCCGCGTTTTTTGGAGGAATCATGCTGACTGACTCATCAACTCGTCTTAATAAATACATCAGCGAGAGCGGCATCTGCTCCCGTCGTGACGCCGATCGTTACATCGAGCAGGGCAACGTTTTTATTAACGGCAAACGCGCCACTGTAGGCGCGCAGGTATTTGCAGGCGATGTGGTGAAGGTCAATGGTCAGCTTATCGAGCCGCGCGATGAAGACGATCTGGTGCTGATTGCCCTGAATAAGCCGGTGGGGATTATCACCACCATGGAAGAGGGCGAGCGCGATAACATCAGCGATTTCGTCAATCACAGCAAGCGCGTCTTCCCGATTGGTCGCCTCGACAAAGATTCTCAGGGCCTGATTTTCCTTACCAACCACGGTGATCTGGTCAACAAGATCCTGCGGGCCGGTAACAACCACGAAAAAGAGTATGTCGTTACGGTCGACAAGCCAATCACCGATGAGTTTATTGCCGGAATGAGCGCAGGCGTGCCGATGCTGGGCACGGTGACTAAAAAGTGCAAAGTGAAAAAGGAAGCGCCATTTGTCTTCCGTATTACGCTGGTCCAGGGTCTGAATCGCCAGATCCGTCGCATGTGTAAGCATTTCGGCTTTGAAGTCACGAAGCTTGAGCGCACCCGTATCATGAACGTCAATCTCAAGGGATTACCGCTCGGGGAATGGCGCGACCTCACCGATGACGAACTCGTTGAGCTGTTTAAACTGCTGGAGAACTCCTCTTCAGAAGATAAACCCGCGAAGAAAGCTAAAGCTCCGGCTAAAACGTCGGCCGCAAAAAAACCGCAGAAGAGCGGTGCGAAACCTGCTGAAAAAGCGGATGCGGCTGGCGCCTCGCGCAAGCGCTTTGTCCAGCCGGGACGGAAGAAGAAAGGGCGCTAAACCCAGTCCGATGCAGAGAGCGATATTCTCGCCCTCTGTGCTTTCACGGGCGCATCACGGAATAACGCGCGCCGCCCGAAAGCGGGCAAACAGATCGCAGAACATCTCATCCGTCGCGCGATAACCGTGAAAGCCCGCCCGCCGCAGCTTGCTGCCGTCGCCAAACATGTCGTAGTTCCAGCCAAAAATAAAATCAGCGAAAGCGCCGTCACTCAGTGCCAGAATATCTGCTTCAACTAATGTGTTATCCCCGGCGATTTCCCGCCACAGCGCACGATAATCCTGAAATAGTTGCCGGAACGACAGCGAAACCGGCGGCGCGATCTCCAGTTCAAACCAGGCTGCAATGACCGGCCATAGCTCACTCCAGCGCCAGAGATCGCCATTATTGATATTAAAGGCCTGATTGCGTGCGTCAGAAGTGCGTGCGGCCCAGATCGTCGCGTCGGCCAGCAGAGTGGCATCGGTAAAATCGACCATACTGTGCCAGGTTTCTGGCGAACCGGGAAAGCGTAAGGGCAGCCGCGCCGCGCGACAGATTGAAGCGTAGAGCGCCAGGCTCAGCGCCAGGTTCATGCTGTTGCCCGGCCTGTCACTGCCGACCACACCGGGCCGCAGCGCACTCCAGTGCCAGCCTTTACCATGCTGTTGTGCGCTCAGCCAGTTCAGCTGCGCGGCGTTAAACTCAGCACCCGGTACACCAGGATCGCTTTCCCGCGCCGGCGTTTTAAAGCGTCCGAGATGGGCGCCATACACCTTGTATCCCTGCATCAGACTGACATGCTCAAGTGGGGCGACATCCTCCATGGTCTGAACCAGATTTTGCAGCATGGCAAGATTTGGTCCGACCATCGTTCCCCAGTCAGAAGCGTTCAGCCAGGCGCTGTAAAAGATATGCGTGACGTCGGTGAGTGATGCCAGCCGTTGCTGGCACTGCTGACTATCGCGCAGATCGACCGCTATAATCTCTGTTCCGCTGACTGCAAAGTCTGACCGATGCGTCAGTGCCTTGACCTGCCAGTGGTCTGCTACCAGTGCCTGACTCAGTTGCTGACCCACAATCCCGCTGGCACCCGCCACCAGCGCAACCTTTTTACCCTGTGTCGTTTTCATGATCGCTATCCGATTAAGAAAGAAGCCGCATTCTCACCTGTGTAAAATTCTGATTAAATCCCCGTAACCGGATATCACTTATCAGGAAAATCTATAAATGCAGAACAAACTGACTGCGATGCAGACCTTCATCCGGGTGGCGGAAGCGGGCTCCTTTTCGGCGGCAGCACGGCAAAACGGCATGAAGCAGTCGGCTGTTAGCCAGCAGATCGCCGCACTGGAGGAGGCACTGGGCGTGGTGCTCCTGCATCGCACCACGCGAACCATGGCGTTAACTGAGCCGGGTCACCATTATCTGCAACAGGTCAGGCAGCTGCTTGGTGCGATGGACGAACTGGAGCAGCAACTACGGCCTGAATCGCAGCCGCTTCATGGCAGAGTGCATATTCAGTTGCCGAGCGGCATCGGGCAGCGGCTGATGCCGCATCTGATCGCTTTCCAGCAGGTGCATCCTGCGCTGCGTCTGAATATTGCGCTGGAGGATCGCCTGTCGGACCTCATCGTGGAAGGCGTTGACGTGGCGGTTCGTGTCAGCGAGTCGCCACCTGCCACGCTGGCTGCCCGTTCGCTCGCCACGATTGAAACCGTGCTGGTGGCTTCCCCTGAGTGGATAGCGCGCAACGGCCCGCCGCAGACGCCCGATGACCTTATGCGCTATCCGCATATACGTTTTAGTGGTATAGCGACTGATGCGCCGCTGCAGCTGGTTTCTGCGACCGCGAAAGTCTCTGTTCCGGTAGAAAGCGTGTTTCGGTCTAATAACAGCGATGCCTTGATGCAGGCCCTTGAAGCAGGCCTCGGTATCGGCGGCTTACAGACGCTGCCTGGCGCAGACGCGCTGGCCTCCGGTCGACTGGTGCGGGTGTTACCGGACTGGCGAATGCCCGACCGTTATCTCTATGCCCTATTCCCGGATGCCCGTTTTATTCCTTATAAGGTCCGTAAGCTGGTCGGACGGTTAAGTGAGGTGTTGATGCAGGGATCAGGGCAGAGCCAGATCTGATGCCCAGGCGATTTTATTAATTCGCAGGGTGCAGCAAAACCCGGAAACGCTTAAAACCCTCGCAAAGCTCTGATATGACCGTCCGGATGGTGTGCAGCGCATTCTTTCACACATGCGCCTGGTATCCGATGCCCGGCGGGTTAACTCAGCCTTCTCTTACGCCTAATCAGACAGTGCTTTTGCCACCATAAGCCAGATTTTTTAAAAGGTTCACATTCAGACCAACGACACTTTTCACCCTCATCAGGGCGTGGCAGGATAAGCGCAATCTATCAAGGAGTGTGCCTGATGTTACTGAAAGGTATGAACGATCCGCTGCTGAAAGCGTATCAGCATCCCAAATCACGGATGATGATCAGCCGTTTCAGGGGGCTGGCGGGCGACAGAAGACTCAGTGACTGGCAGGCATTCTGTATTCTGGTAACCGGCTTTACAAATTACTGGTATGTGCAGGCTGGTCACTACAGCATTAATATCACGCTCACCAAAACTCGTCAGTTCGACTTCCTGCAGGACTTCCTTCATTTCACAGTCACCCTGGATGGATTGATCGGCGATGAACATTTTCGCAGCCCGGACTTTGTACTGCCACATTACGATGTGCCTTATGAATTCTGTCGCTGGCGCAACAAGCGCAGCTATGACGCCTTAACCACCTATGTGAGTAAACAGGGGGTGAAATCTCATAAAGGGATGTTTGTCGCCTCGGAAGGCGCGTCTCCGGAAGAGCAGGTGATGAAATGGGAAGGGGTGGTCAACGTCTATGACAAAACCTTTTTCAGTATGACTAACTTCAATACAACTCAGGAATTCCTGATTAAAGACCTTCGTAAATCCATTCAGGATGGATTACTGAAGCACCTGAGTTTTTACCGCGATCTGTTTCACTATATTTTTCCCACACCGGCAGAGGCACGATTGCAGGCGCGTGACGACAGGCGCTATCTGATGAAAAGATAGCGCCCGGTCATTTTACTTTCAGTCACTGGCATCCGCACAGAATGGTCGCTGTAAGGCGGATCAATCTGTTATGAGCGAACCGCTCTGAAAGTTTACCACTTCATCTCGCCGGTATTCACTTTCGCGCTGAGTTCAAGTGACGCCGGCTCAGCCAGTTTTGGCCAGGCGGTGTTCATGGCGGCAATTACCGCTGCTGAGGTTTTATGTTCTGACAGCGCCGCTTCAAAACTCTTCAGATAATTCAGGGTGAAATCCACAGCCTGCGAGCCGGCTGGACGCTCACCCAGATAGTGGCCCGGAATAACATTTTTCGCGTTGAGCGTCTGCATCTCAGTGAGGATATGGCGCCACTCATTGCGGCTCTTAACGGTCTGAGTGTCAGCCGTCCATACGTGGATGCCAGAGGAAAGGGCTGTACCGCCCAGAATGGTGCTCACAGAGGGGATCCAGATGTATGCAGCATATTGATCAGGATGACGCAGTTCCAGCGCCTCGCCATCCACGCTGAAGCGGGTCTGATGCGTAACGTCTGGCACAAAGACTTTATCCGGTGCACCCTGTTTCATCTGAGGGCCCCAGTATTTCAGCTTGGCGTCATGAGTCTGCTGGATATGCTTTACCACCGCAGGTGCGGCAACGATTTTGACGTCCGGCCAGGCTTTAACAATCGGCTCCAGACCGAAGTAGAAATCGGGATCGCCCGAGGTGATCACAATCTCCTTCAGCTTTTTACCACGCTTTTTAATCATCTCCACCAGCTTCTCACCATCCTGGATGCTGAACTGGGCATCAAACAGAATTGCTTCGGTTGGCCCGGAGACCAGGGTTGAGGAGACGGCAAAAATACCTTTCTCCTGCGGATTATAGGTTTCCAGTTGCAGCGTGGCCGCGCTGGCGGAGGCGGAAGCCAGAACGAGTATCACAGGCAACAGAGCAGTTTTCATTAATATTCCTCAGAGATATATGCCCGACTCAGGCAGGTGTATCGGGCGATGTGCAGAATCAGTAGCGCTATTCTACGCATCTTGCTATCTGTTAGAATTCCCGGAATCAGAGATGCTGAGTTTCATAATCCGAACAGGTGAGTGGGATGGACAGAGTGACGGCAGCTGCCGTTTTTAACCGGATATGTGAGCTGGGTAGCCTGAGTGCTGCTTCGCGTGCGCTGGGGATCTCGCGGCCGATGGTCAGCCGTTATCTGGAAGAGATGGAAAAGTGGGCGGGTACGCGTCTGCTGCATCGCTCGTCGCGCCGGCTGACCCTGACGCCTGCCGGTGAGGCGATTCTGCAAAAGACCCGCCAGCTGGCTCTGCTGTCAGAAGCGATCCAGCAGGAAACCACCCAGAGTGTTCCAGCCGGAACGCTACGCATCGCCTGTGCCCATTTTACGGCGCTTCATCTTGTCGGCCCGGTCGTCCCCGATTTTCTTGATCGTTATCCGGCGCTGCGCATCGAACTGGATATTAACAATCAGCCGGTAAGCCTGATCAGCGAGCGGATCGACCTCGCCATCCGTATCACCGATGCGCCAGAGCCGGGAGCAATCGCACGCCGTCTCGGTGAATGTCACTCTGTACTCTGCGCCTCCCCCGTCTATCTGCAGAAGCGAGGCATTCCGCAAACGCCTGGCGATCTGGCGCAGCACAACTGCCTCTACTACAGTCGTTTTGCCGGTCAGAGCTGGCATTTCACGGCGGCTGGTGGCGAGAAAATCTCTGTCGCCGTTAAATGGAATTTCAGTGCGGGCATTTCGTCACTGTTATGTGACGCAGCGATTGCAGATTGTGGGATAGCGATGGTGCCTGAACTGGAAGCACGCCCTGCGCTTGAAGCGGGAAAGCTGGTTGAGTTATTGCCCGATTATGCGCCGCAGCGCATCGGTATCTGGGGGCTTTACCTGTCGCGTGAGCACCAGTCTGCCGCGCTGCGTCTGATGCTGGATGAACTGCAAAACAGCATTCAGAGCCGGTGATGAGAGGAAATCGAACTGAGAATGATGGGGACATTTATGAATGATGATCAACAACTGTACTGGAACCCTATGGTGCCAGAACTGACCGTTACTGACTTTGCCGTTTCGCTGCATTTTTACACCGTTGTGCTGGGCTTTGAGGTGCGGATCCAGCGTCAGAATCCTGACTTCGCATACCTCTGCTTTGGTGAGGCGCAATTGATGATTGAACAGTGCCATCCGCAGGGGTGGAACACAGCTGAACTGGAGAGGCCGCTGGGGCGGGGCATTAATTTTCAGATCGAAGTCGATGACATTCAAGCTGTAATGACAGGTTTGCAACAGCATGCCGTGCCACTTTTTCGTGCGTTGAGTGATAACTACTATGACACCGGCGAGACAACCGCCTGCCAGCGGGAGTTTCTGGTACAGGATCCAGATGGTTATCTGCTGCGCTTTAGCCAGTATCTGGAATAAGCTGAAAGCGTTTTCGACACTACCAGTGATGACTTAAATAGCGTAAAAAACGCGCCTGTATTCTGCATTTTATTTTGAATGTTCAGTCATAATAAATATATGTTTTAACTTTACCGGCTTTATTACAGTCGTAGAGGAAATTCAGCCTGCATTTTACAGCAGGACAATTAATGATTACCCGATCCGCTAACAAAAAATCCATGCGTAGCAAGGTAATGAGTGTAAAGATTAAATAAAGGGGCTGAAGGTGTGGCTTCTTTCTGAAAAGGTCATCAGGAAAAAGAACCCAGGCGAAAAAATCTTTCACGCTATGGTCTACACTCACGTTACTTAGCTGGATTAGATAATTCTTAACATTGTCTTTGTAATGAATTTCATTTGGGTAAGTGGTTAAAATTTACATTTATTTTTTCACTCAGCACTTAATCTTTGGGCATGTATGCCGATAACAGGTGATACATACTCAGGAGGACGCACTATGAAATTATTTTTATCTCTCTGCTTTACCACGTTGCTGATCACCCTGGCTGGTCCAGCGAGTGCAGATCCAAATTCAGGTACTATCATCTTCAGGGGAGCCATAACGAACGGTTCGTGTAATATGAATATCGGGCAGAATCCTGTTGTGTTTGACTGCTATGATCCCGCTCGTGGCAAGGCTGTCGTTACAACTGCTGACCTGATGAACCCCAAATCCCTGACTGGCTTGCCTGTAGAAGTAAAAATGCACTGGTTTAACCCTGCGAAATCGAAAGGGATTATTGAGGTCAGCTATCTCTGATTCCCATAACGGATTTTAGTGTTTACCTGAAAACCCCAGTGCGATCTGCAGGTCATAACTCGCAGAGAGTGAATAAAGCATAAAGTCCCTGACATAATAAGGTCTAATCTTCCGTATACCTGTTCAGCAAGAAACAATGTGCTGCACCTTCACCTGGAGATTCAGGTGAGTGAATTCCAGGTGCAGGCTGATGATGCTGACAATTTATTAAAACTCTTTTATTTTATGTGTTCTCAAGCGCTATACCGGTTCCCGAATGGATAAAGATAAAAACCCACCTTTATAGCTAAAGGTGGGTTTTTAATGGTTTTATAAAAAACATCCGGGGATCACGAAGGATCAGAAGAGCGCTGAGTAAAGTACTTCGTACTTTGACGCTTCTCCTTTTTACGACGCAGAACCAGACTGGTGGTAATGATCAACAGTGTTAATCCGCCGGTTGCCAGTAATTCAGCCTGATGCTTCGCGTCAAACAACATGATCACAAGTACGGTCGTGATAAACAGAATCGTTACCCACGTCAGGCCTGGGAATAGCCACATCCGGTAATTCAGGACTTCACCCGCCTTTTCGCGCTTTTTACGCAGCACAAGATGCGATACGGCAATCACCAGATAGACCAGCAGCGCAATCGCCCCCGACGTCGCCAGTAAAAACTCAAACACGACACTTGGCGCAAGGTAATTCGCGATGACTGCCAGAAACGCAGCAGCGGTCGAGAGCAATACCGCAACCCACGGCGTGCCGCTGCGATTAGTGCGTGAAGCAGCAGCAGGCGCATCTTTGCGGCGGGAGAGGGAGTAAAGCATGCGTGATGAAGTATAGAGTGCAGAGTTAAGACAGCTGCACACCGCCATCAGCACCACCAGGTCGACAATCAGCCGGGCATGCGGAATGTTCATCGCCGTTAATACCGTCTGCCATGAGCCCTGTTCAACCAGGCCAGGCGTGTTCCACGGCACCAGTGCGACCACAAAGAAAATCGACAGCAGATAAAACAGCGCAATGCGCCAGATAACCGAGTTAGTTGCCTGGGTAATCTGCTTGCCAGGGTTTTTAGACTCGGCAGCGGCAATAGTGACGATTTCGGTACCCATAAAAGAGAACATCGTGGTCAGGATGGCCGCTACAACCGCACTCATACCATTCGGCATAAACCCGTGCGTGTCATAAAGATGCGACAGGCCACTGGTGTTGCTGTCAGGCAGCAGACCCAATACTGCCGCCCCCGCCACACCCAGAAACAGGATAATGGCCACGACCTTGATCAGCGCAAACCAGAACTCAAATTCCCCATAATTTTTAACGCTGAGCAGGTTGGTAATGGTCAGCAGTAACGTGATGGCAAAGGTATATTGCCAGATGGCGACCTCGGGGAACCAGGCGTGCAGAATCGTCCCCGCTGCATTGGCTTCAAGTGGGATCACCAGCACCCAGAACCACCAGTAGAGCCAGCCGATGGTAAAACCGGCCCAGCGACCCAGCGCTTTGTCCGCATAGGTTGAGAAAGAGCCTGAATCGGGTGAAGCGACGGCCATCTCGGCCAGCATCCGCATAATTAACACCACCAGCGCACCGGCAGCCGCGTAAGAGATCAGCACCGCAGGACCGGCTTCAGAAATAGCGTGGCCGGAGCCGACAAACAGCCCTGCGCCAATCACACCCGCAATTGAGAGCATACGCACGTGGCGCGGTTTCAGGTTTTGAGCCAGCGAATCTTCATTCGCACTCTGATTCATCGTCATGTAAACGTCTCCAGGCGACGTCCGGCCTGAATGGCCGGACGAAAGGGGAACAGGCTTGCGTGAACGCACAGCGAAATCAGGCCGGGACGACGGGATGTCCGGCAGAAGCAACACAGTGATTAATTACCGTGGAGAGAATGGTCAGCGCCTGGCTGAACTGGGCATCAGGAATGATGAGCGGGTAGAGGAAGCGGATGACGTTGCCTTTAGCTCCACAGGTCAGCAGCAGCAGGCCCTGTTCCATTGCCATCTTCTGAACCGCCTGCGCGGTGCTGGCCTGATAGAACTCCATCGCCACCATGGAACCCAGCGCACGTACGTCAGCAATGTCCGGATGTTTGCGTTGATGCTCCAGCAGTTCAGCTTCAAGCCTGGCACCGAGATCGACGGCGCGCTGGCAGAGCTGCTCCTCTTCAATCACATCCAGCACCGCATGGGCTGAGGCGATAGCCAGTGGGTTACCGGCATAGGTTCCGCCCAGGCCCCCAGGCGCAGGTGCGTCCATGACCTCTGCACGACCGGCGATGGCGGAAAGCGGCATGCCGCCTGCCAGGCTTTTTGCCATGGTGATAATATCGGCCTTCACCGGATAGTGCTCCATGGCGAACAGTTTGCCGGTCCGGGCAAATCCACTCTGGACTTCATCCGCAATCAGCAGAATGCCGTGGCGATCGGCCAGCTCCCGCAACTGCACCATAAACTCTGCCGGTGCGGCATGGAATCCGCCTTCCCCCTGCACCGGCTCCAGCACGATCGCGGCCACATCATGCGGTGCAATGTCCTGGGTAAAGATTTCGTCGAGGCTGATCAGTGACGCCTCAATGCTGATCCCCTGAACTGCGCTGGGGTAGCGTGCATGGAAGACAGAAGGTGGCATCGGGCCGAAGTCCCGCTTGTAGGGCGCCACTTTACCGGTCATCGCCATCGTCATGAAAGTACGACCATGGAAAGCGTTACCAAAGGTGATGATGCCGTGACGGCGGGTATAGGCACGAGCCACTTTGACCGCATTTTCCACCGCTTCCGCGCCAGTCGTGAAGAAGGCCGTTTTGGCCGATCCGGCAATGGGCACGCGCTGATTAATGCGCTCGGCCAGGGCGATATAACTTTCGTAAGGGGTTATCTGAAACGCTGTATGGGTAAACTTTGTTAACTGATCGGCAATGGCCTGTTCAATACGTGGATGGCGGTGGCCCGTGTTCAGCACCGCGATGCCGCCAGCGAAATCGATCCAGCTTTTACCGGCCTGATCCCATAAGGTGGCGTTTTCTGCCCGGGCAACGTACCAGTCGCACAGCGTACCGATGCCTTTAGGGAGAGCCTGTGCTTTGCGCTGCTGCATCAGGTTATTATTTTCGCTCATTTCATCCACCTCGTTAATATGCGTGTTTACAATTCCCGACAAACACGTTTATTTATGCCTGAGGCGTGGTGAGTTGCCAGAGCCAATTCTCAGAGGAAAGGTGGAGCCAATTGCGACTCTTGTACGCAGATCATCTATTAGCACGGTTACAGTTTTTAAGAACCGGCTCATTACATCAGCGGCTGCTGAATTGTATGCAGGCCGCAATCGCGGAAGAGGTGTTTCCCCGCGGAAGCCGTCTGCCGCCAACCCGCGATCTGGCGCGCGAACTCGGCGTGTCGCGAAACACGGTAATGCATGTTTATGAAAGTCTGATGGCGCAGGGGTATGTCACCGCGCGCACCGGCAGCGGGACATGGATTGCCGAGACGTTGCCGGAGAATTCTCTGCAAAGTGATGCGATTGCCGATCTTCAGGCGGTGAGGGCGCAACGACCCGCGACGCTGTCAAAGCGGGGTGCCAGTCTGCTGGGGCATGCAACTGCCTCGCCCTGGCAGTGGGGCGCGTTTGTGCCCGGCGCACCCGATGTCACCGAATTTCCTCACAAGCTGTTCAGCCAGATTCAGGCGCGGCTGAACCGCGAACCTGACGTACATCGCCTGGTCTACAGCAGCGGCGGCGGCTGTCCCGATCTTCGCCATGCGCTGGTGGATTATCTGCGGGTGGCGCGTTCCGTACGGGCCGATGCTGACCAGATCCTGATTACCGAAGGGGTTCACCAGGCGGTTGATCTGGTGACGCGGGTGTTATGTGATCCCGGCGATCGGGTCTGGATGGAGGAACCGGGCTACTGGGGAACACGTAATTTGCTGCGCATGAATGGTCTGAAGATTCGCGCGATGACGGTGGATGAGCAGGGACTGGTACCGGACAGCGGCCCGGCCCCTAAAATGGTGTTTGTAACGCCTTCCCATCAGTATCCGCTGGGGGTGCACCTGAGCCTGGCGCGTCGTCAGGCATTGATCGCCCTGGCACGCCGTCATCAAAGCTGGATTGTTGAAGATGACTACGACAGCGAATTTCGCTTTTCCGGTCAGCCTCATCCCTCACTTCAGGGGCTGGAAGCCGATGCACCGGTCATCTACATGGGCACATTCAGCAAGACACTCTATCCCGCTCTGCGTATTGGCTACATGGTGGTGCCGAAATCGCTGGCACAGCCGTTGCGCATCGCGGCGGCGGAACTCTATCGCGGCGGACACCTGCTGATTCAGCGGGCGCTGGCTGAGTTTATCCGACTGGGCCACTACATGGAGCATATTCGCCGGATGCGCCTGCTTTATCGTCAGCGGCGGCAGTTTCTCTGCAGGCTGATTGAGCGCTATCTGGGACCAGCATTTTTACCGGCATTCAATCATGAGGCGGGACTGCATCTGGTGATGCCGCTGCCAGCGGGCGCGGATGACGTTGCGATAGCTGCAGAGGCGCTGAAACGCGGGGTCAAAGTGCGACCGCTTTCGCAATACTATATGCATCCGCAGGAGGCGCGCGGATTGCTGTTGGGTTATGCCTGCGTCAATGAGCGGCAGTGTCAGGACGCCTTTGGCACACTCAAAGCCTGTCTTATGTCCGCAGGGATGGTCTTTAGTCCGCCGCGTTAGCGGTTCATAGGTTTTAAAAGGCAGCAGTTTCAGGGCTGGAGCTGTGCTAACGCATTGACATTTCATCAGCGTCACCGAGAATACAGCTCTTTGCGTTTCGACCAGAAAATACTGGAGTTTATCATCGCCCTTAATCCCTTTTCTGCACAGGCCAGAGCGGCTATTAAGCGAGGCGCTGCGCTGGCTGCGGCGTTATTGCTGGTCAGTTGCGCATCCGAACCGCCGAAATCGCTGGTGACCCCTTTTCCGCCCGTAACGAAACAGCCATTACCTGTGCCCGGCAAGCCAGCACAGCCTCAGGCTAGTCAACCGATGCGGGGTGTCTGGTTAGCCACGGTGTCACGTCTCGACTGGCCGCCCGTGGCGTCGGTGAACGGCACCAGTCCGGCGCAGCGTATCCGCCTGCAGCAGCAATCCCTGACCAACAAACTGGATAAGCTGAAAAGCCTGGGCATTAACACGGTGTTTTTCCAGGTGAAGCCGGATGCCACGGCGCTCTGGCCCTCAAAAATCCTCCCCTGGTCGGATATGCTGACTGGCAAAATCGGTGAAGATCCAGGATATGATCCGCTGCAGTTTATGCTGGATGAGGCGCACAAGCGCGGCATCAAAGTTCATGCCTGGTTCAACCCTTACCGGGTATCGGTCAATACTAAACCTTCGACCGTCAGCGAACTGAACCGCACGCTGTCACTGCATCCGGCCAGTGTTTTTGTGCTGCACCGCGACTGGATCCGCACCGCAGGGGATCGCTACGTGCTCGATCCGGGCATTCCTGAGGCGCGTGACTGGATCACCAGCATTGTGGCCGAGGTGGTGGCGCGTTATCCCATCGACGGTGTCCAGTTCGATGACTACTTCTATGCCGAATCAGCAGGTTCGCTGCTCAACGATAATCAGACCTTCAGTCGCTATGGGCAGGGTTTTGCCGGTAAAGCGGACTGGCGACGTCACAATACTCAGCAACTGATTGAGCAGGTGTCACGCACTATCAAACAGCTGAAGCCAGACGTTGAATTTGGTGTCAGTCCGGCGGGCGTCTGGCGCAATCTGTCGCACGATCCTGCTGGTTCCGATACCCGAGGCGCGGCAGCGTACGACGAAGCCTTTGCGGATACCCGTCACTGGGTGCAGCAGGGTCTGCTGGATTACATCGCTCCGCAGCTCTACTGGCCTTTTTCCCGTCAGGCTGCCCGATATGACGTGCTGGCAAACTGGTGGGCAGAAGTGGTGAAACCGACTAAAACCCGGCTCTACATCGGTCTTGCGCTTTATAAAGTCGGCGAGCCATCAAAAATTGAACCTGACTGGACGCTCCAGGGTGGTGTGCCTGAACTGAAAAAGCAGCTCGACCTGAATGAATCTAACCCCAATATTGATGGCACCATTCTGTTCAGAGAGAACTATCTGAATCAGCCGCAGACTCAGCAGGCGGTGAGCTACCTTAAAAGCCGCTGGGGAGGCTGAAATGCCCGAACAGCATGACCAGTGCGGTTAAGTTTTCCCTGTGACTTACTGCTATTCTTGCGCTATATAACAGGCTCTTTTCCATATGTTATCTTTCAATTCCCAGCTATTCCGGGTATTCCCGCGATAGCTGGGAATCGCTAAAAAAAACCAGTAACATTTGGGTATACTATTCCTCAATGTTCCTGTGGTTTCCCTTCACTTCCCCTTTTTTCGTGTACATACTGGTGTACATAATTCCCAATCTCCTAAGAATCTATGGCGCTCTCAGATGCTGCCCTGCGTTCAATGCTGGGCAAGGAATATGAAAAAGTTCAGGTAAAAACGGATCGTGACGGACTATCTGCCCGGATATCCTGCAAAGGTCGAATCACGTTTCAATACCGCTATCGCTGGAACGGGCAGGGGGAACGTGTTGATATCGGCACCTATCCCGCCACCAGTTTAAAAGAGGCTCGCGACGAGGCAGTAAGAATGCGTGGCGAGCTCGAGCAAAACCGCAATCCTCGTTTACTTAAGCGCATGGCACGCCATGAGGCTTATTCTGCGCTGACCGTTGAAGACGTGATCAGGGCGTGGCTCGAAAAATATGGCGTCGAAAACAAGAGTGATTATCAGCAGGTATTACGGTCATTTGAACTACACCTTTTTCCACAAATAGGCATAGTTCCCCATGATAATGCGCCGATAAATATGTGGTTAAATGTACTGGAACCACTGGCACGAAAAGTACCATTTATTACCGTCCGGCTGTTGAGCAACGCAAAGCAGGCTCATAACTGGGCTGTGCGCCGACAGCTGATCAAAACCACTCCATTAAGCGACCTGCGAATTGCTGATTTAGGAGTCACACTGACGCAGTGCGACCGTGTTTTATCCAGTGATGAAATCGTGACCATTTTCCGCGCGATGGAGGCTAGCAGGCTTGCGCCTAAATTTAAATTGTTGGTTCAGTTGTGCTTGCTGTTTGGTTGTCGTGGCGGTGAACTATCGTACGCAGAAAAAGCACACTTCGATTTTGAAAAAAAACTCTGGTCAATTCCGCCAACGCATCATAAAACCGGTAAACGCACGCGTAAGCCGCTGGTGAGACCAATCATTCCTGCGGCAGAGGAAATGCTGAAGGAATTATTCGATCACTCTGCGCACAGCCATTATGCGATTGCAAAAAATCGGCGCGACGTTCCCCAGGGCCGCTCCACTCTCGCTGATATTCCACAATTAATTATTAACGCCGCACGGCGGCACCTGGGCATCGAAATGGAACACTGGACGTTACATGATCTGCGCCGCACAGCGCGCACGAATTTTTCAGATCTGACTGAGCCGCATATAGCGGAAATCATGTTAGGGCATAAGCTGCCGGGCGTCTGGCAAGTGTATGACCGGCATAGCTATATCGAGGAACAGCGGCGCGCCTACTCGCTGTGGTGGGCGCGCGTCACGGCGTGGGCTTATGGCGAGGGTAAAGTGTCGGTGCTGGCGCTTTCCTCGTGATAGCGCATGATGTCGCAAGTACGAAACGTTAAACGGCTACGGCGAACCGGTACCGGAAACGCGGGATTATGAGGCCGCTTAGTACGGCCGTTTACTGATACCCATTTGCGGAGAGTCTGAGGTGCAACACGCAGCAACAGGGCCGCTTCGTCCAGACTGAGATAGGGCATCTGTAATAATGTTGCTACGTCAATTTTTTGGCTTTGCATTGTCATTGCCGTTTTAATCTCTCTCATTTTTCCGCACTAATCTATTCCTAGCCTTAACCTATGCCATTGCATCCTGGCTGGTGGCCACCGTTAAAACCAGTCCATAATTTCTTGTTGTACGCGAAGTTCTGCATCGCTATATCCCTTCAACGGATCATTATCATCAATCGCGTCCAGCGCAGTATATTTAGCCTGTTCGCGACAAAATGTTTTCCATGCTTTTTTGCTGGGAAAATGTGTGTGCCATTCATAGTTTTTCGAAACGTTACGCCAAGCTTTATTAGCCAGTTGCATTTTCGATTTAGCCATTACTCACCATCCTTGACGATTTCATTAACTGAGATAGGCGTGATGCTATCCAACAACAGGCGGGCGCGTGTGCTTCCTGCGCCCCCACGGCGTCCAGTCTCTTTGTAGTAGTACTCTTTGCCGCTAACTACCCAAGTTGTAGCGCTCTGGTGCAATCTGACCTGTTTTTGCCCGGTGTTCGTGATCACCGTCCCGGTGTGAGTTTTAACGGCCATTTTCACCATCCTTACAGTCAAGGGCGCGGCGTAGCACTTCCTGGTATTTTGGGGCGCCGCGCTTATAGCGCCATGCTCTCTCATCAGCACAAATCAGCGACCAGAGGTCGGGCGCTATGGCAAATTCGATGGCTTCACGCATCCGAACGTTCTGCTGGAGAACGTTGTCATATTCGGACGCGAAAACGTATTTACCCTGAGCTGCTGGCATGATTGCGGCAGAGGCAACCGGGTTAAATCGCTTTACTGTCATACATTCTCTTCCTTGATTTCAGATGACACACAGTTGATTTTCCTGTGCTCATTTATGATTTCAGAAAGCTCTCTCCAAGTGTCTGGTGTGAATTCCCATTCATCCTCACCAGTAAGTGCGTCAGCTAAAATTGCTACTGCACGCCTCGCTTTCCTTACATTTAACTCTGGCGAGATAACACTGCGTGTTACTTTTTTCTTTCCAGCAGCAGTGGCCGCTTTCTTATCTTGCTCAAGAATTTCCGCAGCTTTTTCCCCATGTTCTTTAAAGCGGTCAACTGCAACCTCAACTGAAACTTCGCCGTCCTTAACAAGCTGTTGCACGTTATGGTTTGCAGAACTTAAGGCCAGCAATTTCTCTACAGTGGGTATTGATTTGTGAACCAATTTAGCGATTTCGGAGGTGTTCAGATTGAAAGCAGCAAGTTCTTTAACGACTGCGGATTGTTCAATTGGGCTTAGAGAAAGCTGATTGTTTGAAGTCATGATGCGCGCCAGGCGATCAATGTCACTTCCTACAAATGGAACGATAGCAATACGCTCTACCGGTTTACCCGCAGCGCGGCAGCGTTCATAGCAGCGACGGCGACGGTGGCCTTCTACCACCCATACGCCTCCGTCGTCACGCGCCACGGCTTCAATCGCCGGAACGGTTCCTCCAGCCATGAGAAATGCAAAGAGGTCATCATCAGCAAGGCGAGTGCGCTCGTCGTCCTCGCGTTTATTAAAACCTTCCTTGACGTAGATGTTATCCAGACTGATAAACATGCCGCTATCGCTGCGAGAAATTATTTTCTCTTTGATCATTTTTTTGAATGAATTAGCCATGATTTTTCCTTATGTGAATTTGGCGTTAACGCTTTGCAGGAGTAACTAAATTAAAATGGTTTTCTTCCTGCGTTTCTTTATGCGCCTTGCTCTTTCCTTTTTGTTTTTAGCTATAACCCTGATTGGAACAGGTCGTTGTGTCTCTTCACCGCAGCGCCTGCGCATACCAGCGCGCATTTCCCATATGATTGTTGATGTGTAATCACATCCATCATCAGGCCGGTATAAAGTTTCGCAGACGAGTTCATGAAATAAATCGTTGTTCATTACTGCCTCGGCTCCCGTAAATATATAGGGTGGTTAACGAACCTGTAATGTTTGTGGCCCAATTTCCAGATGAGCACCGGGGATTTTTTTCAGTAGTTCCTGTGGAGGTTCTTTGCCTTCGGCTTTGTAAGCTTCGATCTGAGTATTGAGATCACGCAGCGCCTTTTTGAGTTCATCAGTTTTTGTTTTAGTCACAACTTCAGTAAATGACTCGACAAATTCATCAGGGATTAGATCAATGTTGTCCACCACCAGACTGTCTGAGCCTTTACGAGCTGTGAAGGTGTTCAGCGCGGTTTTAAACGTTGTACGGTTAGAGGTGATAAGGCATTCCAGCAGATATTTTTTTAGCGCGAATGTCTGGCGGTCCCAATGCTTTTTACGCTCGGCAAGCCGCGCCGCTTCCTTTTTGCAGGTTTCAGCTTTGGAATCAAAACTGCGGATCACGTTCATGGTTGCATCGAACTTGTCTTCCAGCATCCCTTCGATGCCTTCCAAGGTGTCGGCGATCATTTCAGGGGTTAGATCGCCATCTTCTGAGGCCAGAGCTTCCAGTTTGCTAAGTTCTAATGCGAGGTCGATAGTACGGTTGTTCATGCTGCGTTCTCCTGCAATTTAGTGAGGCACTCGGCTTTAACTTCTTCGAGGCGGCGTAAACGGCCTTCCAGATATTTGGCATATTCGGTGTCGGCTTTCTCGCGTGCTGCTTTGAGGTGAATGCCCATAACGCGGGTGAGAGAGGAGGCAATGCCTGATACCTCATTAGGCGTTACGGCTGTGCGCATGCTTTCCGTATTTGCTTTGAATTTTTCGTCCAGCTCTTTACGGATGCGAGTGACGTCTTCTGCTTTATCGCTGGCATTGCGGATATCGAATTCCAGGGCATTTTCAGCTTTATATTCAGCTTGGTCATATAGGCCCAGCCAGACATCGGCGGAGAAGCCCAGGAGTGAAAGGGCTTTTTTAATAGCGTCAGTCAGGGATTTTTTCTGCGCCTCTCCATCGCAGGTGATCCCATGTTTAGTTTTGTAGAGGTATTTTGTGGCTCCATACGCTTCAACTTCCCCGCGTACTTCACCCTCTATTGCATACCAGAATTTAATTTTTATACTGTGGTTTTGTTCGGTGATGAGCGTGCCGTCACCATCCCTAAGAATTCTGTTTCCGATAAATTTTTTATCTTCGTAAATTGCTTCGCTCATTGGAGCACCTGGCAACATGCGGTCTTCGACAACCTCATATCCCCAGCCAGTGCCAACAGGACCGAAAATCTCAGTAGCGCGCATGATCATGTATTCAGCATTAATGCTGGTACCCTCGAACCCAACACCCGCCAGATCCTTGGTATAACGCGGGTCCGTGCGCATCACAGTGCGCCAGATTTTCATGTTGTCGCCGATATCAGCCAGGTCTTTTTCTAATGCTGCCCCGATTGACTGAAATGTTTCCGCAGAAGGCGCTGGGGCGACGTTTTCCGGTTTCTCCACCTCATTTGAGGGTGCAGGGTCAGACACCTGAGGTGCAGGATTCTGCGTCAAAATCAGCCCCTCGATGCTGAACCGGCCATTACCGAGATCGTTTACTACCGGCTTGTTCTGCTCAGGCCGTGGGGTAGGCTCAGCGGGTGGGGTAGCTGGTGCCGAAGACTTGTTTTTAAGCTGTAAATATTCGTCTTTGGTTATTTCGGTGTAACCCTGCGCCAGAAGCGGCTCCAGTGCTTTTTGTTTATTGCAGCGCTTAACCTCGCCAGCCTCATTGCGAGCATAAAACGGGCCGGTGCGCTCGGCTACAGGTGGTACATCCGCCACGCTCGACGCTGCGCCATCCGGTTCATTTGTGTCCGGTTCCACTGTTCCAGTTGTGATCTCTGCATCAGCCAGTGCCGATTTTTCGCCTTCATCGTCCGGTTTGGTTTCATGTTCACTTCCTTGATTAGCAACCTGCTGGCCACACGCAATCGCCACGATTTCAGGCAGAGGATTAGCGTGATCGGTTTCGGTGAGGGTTTTATTGATGTGCTGCTGTAATGCACCAGCTGTGAGATGGATATTTTCCGGCGCGGTTCTGACGCAGTGCATGATCGCAGCGCGTGAATAATCCAGAATGCCAGGTGTTGCAATCATGGCGCGGTTCCATGCAGCCCAATCCTGCTCCTTCAAAGTCACCATTTCTTTTGCGCGGCGGTAAACCGCTGCCGGAATCTGGTAAATATCAAACTCGAAAGGTAGGAGCGCAGCGGCAATTTCCAAGCCCAGGCTGTCATGGTTAGCCGTTGCTTCAGCAGCTTACGCCATCTTTGCTATGCAAGGACTCGATGCCTCAAATCAGAGCATTGGTTCGGGATCTGCTCTGGATCTAAATCCTGCCAAAGCCAACTCTGCTTCTTTAGGCGATCCCATCCGAGAGGTTTTCGGAAAATATCGAATTTACCCTGATTATGTGGTTCCGCCTGTTGGAAGATTTGATAAGAATGACCCTGAGAAATACATAAATTCAATGTTTGTGTGTTTAGGCGTAGGAAAATTCGCTCTGACAAAGGGTGATATCAGGGTGGGTGCCACACCGGTTGCATCACTGGGTGATGATTTTAATTATAAACTTTACGCTCCCGGTGAGGATGTTAGTGGGGATGAGCGTACTGAGGTCTGGTACAACTCAACCGAGGTTGGAGGAACCACCAGTGGCAGCGGTCTGGACATGGGGACGACCGCACCACAGACAGACGATATTCTGGCTGGTTCGGTAACCGTAGCGGGAGGCTCGGCCACCTTCAATAATCTGGAAACTGAGGCCACAGGCGGTAAGACCTCAAATGAACACAAATTGCCTGATAGTTGGGTCGTAGGATCAACAATCACATTTACAGTTCCTGATACATACAATGTCTCTAAAAGCGGCCTTTATAGCGTATTCAGCGGCAATAGCCTGGCTGAGATAGCGCCTTATATCGGTATGCCAGTTTCACTGGTTTATAACAGCATTACGCATTCATTATTCGTGGCGAGCTACACGCCTGCAGAGGCGGATATCGAGGCATCAATAACGCTCGCATACGATAGCGCCGCAGGCACAGCGTTCTCAGGTATAGCAGAAGGTGCTCAACGCCTCTCTATCAGCCATTTAAATAGCCAGTACAGGTTGTTATTGGTTGATGGGGCTACGGTTGGCCTGGCACGCCTCGTTAATGGCGTTAAAGACGATACATGGCCGGGGTTCAATGCGCGCACATCCTCAGATTTTCAGGCAAGCGGCATTAATGATAATGAATCATGGTTAGGGCCGTTTTTAGCCTGCCCCGAAAATGAAACCACTGATTGTTTTGAGGTGAATTTTGCATTCACCTCTGGAATATGCGGTTTCAATGATCAAGGCAAGAAAAAGTATCTTCAGGTCATTCTCGAGTTGCAATACCGCGTATACGGCTCTGGACAGGGCTGGACCACAAAAGTTTTTAGATATGGTAATAAATCAATAAATGGCCTGGGCTATACAGAGAGGATCATGGCAACCAGTCGGGGCTTGATTGAGGTCCGATGCAGACGAGCTAACGAGCAAGGAAAAGACAACGCGCGTGATAGCGCATTCTGGCAGGCGTTACGCTCTCGTTTAGGCAGCAGGCCATCACGTTATGCTGGTGTCACAACAATGGCCGTAGATGTTGTTACCGGCGGTAAACTGGCAGCTCAATCAGACCGGCGAATAAACATGGTTGCAACGCGGCAATATGATCGAGGGGTTGCCAGAACAATATCGGGTGCGCTCTATCACGTTCTGGATGGGTTAGGTATCGCTGCAGATGAGGAGGCGATAAATGAACTCGAAAAAACCTACTGGACACCACGGCAGGAGTTCTTTGATTTTAGTGCTGACTCTGAAGGCGCTTCAGCGCTGGATATCCTTCAAAAAATCACCTACGCAGGAATGGGATATTTTTTATTGTCCGATGGATTAGCCTCTGCGGGGCGAGAGGGCATTAAGCCGTGGACGGGGGCAGTTACTCCTCAGGAAACCTCAGAGGAATTAAAAACGACATTTACGCTGCCATCACAGGATGACTATGACGGCGTTAATGTCACATACATCAATAGCGACACGTGGTCTGAGGAGACTGTGCATTGCCGCCATCCTGGCAATCCAACTCCCCTCAAAATTGAGAGTTTCACGTTGGATGGGGTAATCAACAGACACACTGCCTATCGAATCGGAATGCGGCGATTGATGGGCTATAGATATCAAAAACTATTGCATAGCACGTCAACTGAGATGGATGCGCTCTGTTATCAGTATATGGACCGCATAATACTCACTGATGATATTCCTGGGCATGAAACGCTCAGCTGCCTGATCCTGTCTGCTCGGCTAAACGGCAACTCATTGATCCTTTCGCTGAGCGAGAGTCCAGACTGGAGCTTTAAAAATCCACGCTGTTTGATACGGCTGCAGGATGGATCTGCAACAGGTATTTTAGTGCCGACTCAGGTGGATGAATTTAGTCTGGCAATCACAAATTCTCCATCTCTGATGTTTGATGAATGGGTAATGGATGATCCCGCTGTCGAACCACCCAGGCTGATTTTTTGCAGCTCCGAACGCATGGGCTACGACGCCCTTATAACTGAAATCGTTCCTGCATCGGACGGCACCTGCGAACTGTCTGCCAGGCAATATTCTCCCCAAAAATATCAGTATGACGACGCTAAATACCCTGGCGACGTTTCCTAATTAAACCCGCTTCGGCGGGTTTTTTTTGAGGCAAAAATGACGACCTACAACACCCGTAATCCGCTGGGCTCTTCCGCAGCTAAAGATTTGTATGACAACGCACAAAACCTCGATCATTTTGTTAATGATTTAGATCAGGTGGAATGGGCCGACCGATTTGGCGTGTTGCGTAAAACCTGGTGGGGAATGGAAACCGATTTCCAGAACCAGATGGAAGACCAGGAACACCGATTTGTTGTCCAGCTCGATAGTCAGGCCGACCGGTTCAACATTTTTATTCAGAACTCTGGATATTCAGTTGTCGGTGACTATGAGGATGGACCGCTCACAATTGATGAGTACAACCAGATCATCCGGTATCAGGGCGAGTTTTATAAACTGACCGCTGCAACTAATATTCCTTGGACGACTACGGGCAATAATGCGGCATCCTGGGTAGCTGACTCAGCGCATTTGGTAGCTGTAGGGGACGCAGCCTTACGTCAGGAAATCACCAGCAATGATGGTTTGAAGATGATCGGCCAGTGTCCTGATATTGGAACACTGCGCGCTACAGAGCCGGAGCATGATGGACAGAGAGTTTTTGTTCGCGAGTATGGCATTGGTACAGGCCACGGCGGGGGAACGTTCGTCTACTGGGAAGGGGATACAACGTCTGCAGACGATGGCGGTTACATCATAGTGACTAAAGGGGGCAAGCGCTGGCGCCGCGATTGCACCCCTGAGATGCTCAATGTAACGCATTATGGCGCGGTAATGGATGGCGTAACGGACGATATGCCTGCTGTGATACGCATGTATTACGGCACGGTGGCTTTAAATAGCGGTAATCCTGTTGGTGTGCGTCTGCCGGCAGGAGATATCGCGCTTAGCTCGACGTTTGATCTGTCAGGTGCGGCTGAGCAATCACTTTTCCGATTTCGTGGTCCCGATGTTGAATACGGTGCTATTCCGCTAACCCGCGTTCATTTTGTTGATGCTCAATCAACAACGCCCATTTTTCAGGTCAACGCGCGCCGAATGGAACTTAGTGGTCTGCATTTCATCGGCGCTGGCACAATCACACCGTTTTATAAAAATTTCTGCCCCGCTGGTCAGTATATCCGCGTTAAATCTGTACGCTGCAACGGTAACGGCGGTTTGGTTTTTGATGTTCAGGACACTATTGATACTAAATTTGATCAGATCTATTGCTCTGGTGTATCGGGTGGTTTTTTGCGGGCGGGTTGGTCCAATACTGTTAAAGGTGGGTGGGATCATTCTACTGCTATCGAAATTACTAACAGTAATTTTTCAAGTAACACCACTGTTGATGTGCTGCAATTAATCCGGTGTGGCCAAAGCCTGATGTATAACGTGTGGTTTTCTAATAACGAATACACCTACGATATTTCGCAGGGTGGCTGGCTTTTAAATACCGTCATTGTGGAAAACTCTACTTACCCAGCAAAAACAAAATGGGCAAAAACCATTGAAGTGAACTGCCGCTATGCGCAGGGTGCAACAATCGATAATACGTTATCTGGTTATACCTCAGACATGGATAATGGAAAAAGTATCCCTTCGTGGGTTACTAATGCAATGGATCAGGGGCGAACCATTATTGGAGTAACTGGCTCATCAATGCAATCTGGCCTGGCGGCACTTTTCAGTTATTCCGATACCGTTCTACAAAATTCTAATAATGCTGAGACTTGGTTTTATGTTGGCCGCATAACATTGCCCAGGTTAGGTGATACTGCGATAGTGCGCTTTCAGGGTGCAGCAGGCTGGGATACAACAGCAACGCCTGTCACGCGGCCAGGGGCCACAAATTTTGGCGGAGGCGAGGCCCGTTTATACGTTGAGATGAAGAAGCCTAACGACGCTAGCACCGGCACGGTCGAGGCCCACTGGCATGGCGAGGGCGGAACGCCCATTAAAGAGATCAGGATCGTTCACAGCTGGCAGACCATTCACATTTATGTTCGGGTTGCGCAGTATGCGCGCACAACAGGTGTATTCATAGAAACAAACAGCATTCCGCGCATGAATTCTGGTGCGCCGTTCTATTTCGTTCCGTCAAACTCGCAGTTATCCAATATTGATGAAATCGTCAATAACGTGGTTGTTCCATGACGTTGGGCGGTGAATTCTGGCTCTTATGACGGTAATGGTTTTGGTATGGATTTAGATGCAGGAAACTTATTGCTGCAATCATCCAATCTGAAGTCAGTAAATGCTACCGAATGGATCCCGATTTTTATCAATGGCGAGCCGCGCTACATACAGTATCAGGAGTTTAATGATGCTATCCGATTCCCTCGTTATACGTATGCTGAATTACCAGACCCGGCTAAAACAACTTATGGGATGTGTTTCTGTACCGATACTACACGCACGCCAAAAATGCAGATGCTCTATGCGTCCAATGACGGATTATGGTATCCGGTTAACAATCCTTCAGAAAAATGGAAACCTATTTAATGACCTTTACCGCTAAATTTATACCTGACGAATCTATTGTTAATGGAGTTGCTGTGCCCGATGCTCGCGGATATTACAACGTTGAGTTTGCATTTCTTGATGTTGTGGAAATTATCGAAACGGAGCCGCAGCAGGTTGTATGCTGCTTCTCACTTACGATTGATGGAACGATACTGAATTATAGATTTCGTTACGCCTATTCCTTTGACGGCGGCAATGCTAATGCAGAGGCGGCTGAATCTGCACTCCAGGCTTATCTTCAGAGAATGTACGACAGCACGGTTATTGAGATAGATGAATAACCATATAGCGCATGCTAACAAGCGATTAGATATAGCCATTTATTTTCAATGAATTACAGCTATTGAACGGTGTTGTCGATCAATCTCATAAAATTGATCGGTATAATCAGTTAGAATCACTTTAAGGCAGGGTATATTTTAATCACAGCCAATGGAGGTCTTATTAAATGAAAAGGAAGACGACATGGATGTTAATGTTTATTGGTTGTGTGATAGCGTGGGTTGTAATAATAGTAATAACACTAGTGATGTTAGAAATAATTAAATATTATTGGGTTTATTTTTGACTTGCCAACACCAGCCCGGCGAATGCCGGGTTTTTTACATATGTGTTGTTTTTAATGAAATGCGTTTCTTAAATATTATGATCGAGCTATTAGCATTTAATAAAAAATAAGATTGCGCTCAGCGCAGTAAATATAAGATGACTTTACGAAAATGCTTACAACGCAGGTTGCAAGTTTATCGGTGAAGCTGCCTGGCACCTGGCGACTATTGGGGAACCAGTAAATCAGGAAACTATAGGCAGCATCATAGTAACGCTTGCACATCGACGTCAAGAACTGGCCGCTACCATTGCAGTGGCAGTTCTTAATAGTATATAAAGCCAACAACGCGGACAGCTTTAAAGTATATCTTAAGAGGCTAACCAGATGTCTGATTTGTATTAGAAGCGAAAATTAAGAGTTTAAATAAATACTTTTGGCTGTTTACTAATAAAAAGACTCAGGCTGGTTAAGCTAGCTTGATGAGAATGGGACGTGATTAGCATCTAATTTTTATACCTTTAAAGCTATATTTCATTAAATTTTAATTTTCATTTTTGGCAAAATTTATTAAAATTTAAACTCAAGTTGAAATCTCTTTTAGTCTATTTTCTAATTTTATTTTATCTATTCCACTTCGGCGTCTGGAACTGATTTGACTATTAGAATCAAAGCAGCTGATCAACTTGTTCAATTGTTCAGAGGTAAACGAGTTAAGCAAGCTTTCATTAAGAATAAGATCAAAACGGTTATCTGCATCATCATAGGTCGAAGAATTTTCGGCATATGAAATCGATATATTTTGCAGTATCTCACGGCAATCCACATCATGAAAAACCTCAGAAATAAAGAGGTGTTCTGCAAGTGTAAATCTTTTAATTATGTTATTGTCTAATTCATTTTTTAAGAAAACAAAGTAATCATCAGGCGTTTTGAATAAAAACATGCTGGCAATTTTAAGGCCATAAAAAACATCATCCTCAGCTTCCTTATCGCGACATGCTCTTAAACGGTCACGCATTTCTTCTGAAAAATTTTCATAGATTTCCCTATTTAAGGAAAGAAAGTGGAAAAGAAAAGTAAGAGTATTTGTTTTGAAAGATACGTTCTCAAAAAAATCTCTTTCTTCTTTCATTTTTAGGATGAGAGAAGGCGTTTTTTTAACTTCTTTGTAAAGGTGAAGGCATGCAGTTCGATTCATCCTTCGATATTTTACGGCGTCTTCGTCATTTAATCTGAAGCTAAATTTATAGAAATCCTTGAATATCTGATAAGTCGCTGGTCGAGTTAGTCTTTGGCAGTACTTAATTATTAGTGGTTTTATGTTCCTTAATTCAGAGTAAAATTCACTGTCTTCTTTTAAAGTGTCTCTCAATATAGGGAAAACATCTTTTCCATAGTAATTATTACGTATTAAAAAATCATCAAGGGCGTTTAATATCATGCTTTTTACAGAATCCCTATTCGGAGTGTATAAGGCATTGTCTTCTGATAATACTGGATGGGCACATAAATGCCTTTTTTTCTGTATGTCTCTAATGTTAGATATTTCACCAATCCCAATAAATTTTTTATTAGTATAGAAGCCTTCGAAAAGATCAAGTTCCCATTCTGATGATTTGCTATTTTCCTGCTGTAGCTTTTCAATGGCAGCTAATTTTTTTTGCGCCCAAATATCGCCTGTAAGTTCAAAAAGTTTTTGCGTTTTGTAAACTGCATCGCAAACTAAAACTGACCAAAGAGATACTACAGCCGCTCGATAATTGCCATTGATATAGCAGCTATAGACTTCACTAAAATAATTACGAGTAGCACTGGATTCGATATACTCAGTCTTTTCCTCTATGCCCATGCTGCGATCAGTGTTCATTTTCTCATCCTAAATTATCCGCAAAGTTCAATAGTAAAAAAAATTTAAATGGTTTTCATTATTTAAAAAATTAAATATTTTCAGTAAACCTATGTTGGCACGCTTTTTATCGGTACTGATTTCGATGAAGATTAATGCTTCGATAAAAACTTACCCATGCACATAACAGGCAGGGATAGACTCTATACCATGCCATTCAAACTTCAGGCTGGAGACATAATTTGAGACTAATCATACCGTTCCTCATTTGCCAATAAAGGGATTAGAAAAAACGCCTCATAAAATCGCTAACCAGCAAATCTTCATAAGAATCGTAGCGATGTTCTAGTACAGGAATATCCTCATTTTGCAATGATTTAGCGAAATCCTTATAACGGCTGTGGCATGCACTGAACCATTTTTCCCTGTCGATATCCCCACAGAAAAATGCTGGTACTTGTCCCATTCTGACCGCAGACTCGTGGTTAAATCGCGAACGTTCTGCCGGATAATTAAAATAAATTATACAGTCAGGTTTTCTGTTACTTCTCATATAAGATTCATGTAACTGGTTATGAAGCCCTGTTTGACTTTCACTCAATAGTGATACGTCATTAAGTAGACAACTGAGCATAAAATCTTCCGTAAAAGATCTTTCAATAATTACATTGAATCCGCAATTTAGCCAAGACTTTATAAGAATATCCCGCTGGGCCATCATATAAACTATAAATGAAAAAAAGTTAGAATCTGCTTCTCTGAGGCCGTAAGGATGCTGCCTATGGCGGAAGC
This sequence comes from Pantoea alfalfae, assembly GCF_019880205.1. Classification (NCBI taxonomy): domain Bacteria; kingdom Pseudomonadati; phylum Pseudomonadota; class Gammaproteobacteria; order Enterobacterales; family Erwiniaceae; genus Pantoea; species Pantoea alfalfae. Next base: position 14,531 of record NZ_CP082293.1, on the reverse strand, counting down.
TACTTTCATCTATGAGAATCGTAAAACTATCTTGCTGAAACAGTCTTGCTCCCAGCCTGTTCATAAATGCTGACTTACCAAGATTATAGTTTCCGGACACAGTGATTAATAAAGGTTCGTTACCTCTGTTATGCTTCACAGAAGGAATGTTCCAAGGATTAGTCGTCAAGTAATGCAAACTTTCTGTAGTGGTTATGCTGACCATAACATTTTCTCCTCTCGGAAGCTGGCTTCGATGTCAATAGGTATTCAAGCTGATTACGGGCGATACGACTATAGTAAGAGGATAAGACCTTTTACGAAGAAGAAAGAAAGCCTCGTCTCCTGCTTCAATGAACCGTATCACCGAATGAAATGGAATATGCTGTACGGTTTCTTCTGATTTAATTACTATGAATCCCGCATTGGCAGATTTTAGAATTGCCTTTTCGACTTTTCCACACTTGAACGAAACGCCGACTTCAGAGTTGATATATTTTGCAAGAATGTTTTCCATTTAAACCTCACATTGACTGCTTTATTAGAAGGAAACCATAAATTAGAATTAAGATAAATATAAAATTTTTAAGCTTACGGTGGTTAATAAATGGTGTAACCAATTTTTTTGAAAAAAGATAAGCAGGCGCAGCAATGAGGGAATACATTACCGGTGTAATACTGACCCCATGCGTTGAATAAAACATAAGCTGTATTATGCCTAGTGAAAGATATCCTCCTGCTATGAACCGTCGGGCCTCGTCGCTACGCTCATAACGCGCTGTACCCGTCAGTGAAAGAAGAGAGCCACCAAGACTTGAAATAGAATGAATTATGCCAATAGCTGCGTTAGTGAACCATGGGCGCATGTTAAGCGCATTAAGAAAACGCTCTCTAACTGCCGGTAGGAAGCCTATAGCACCTGTAATCAATAGTATTATACCTGCGGTCAGCTTGCTAAAACTTACCCCTATTATCATATTAAGATAAAAAAGAAATGCTATATAGATAAATCCTATGCTTAAATAAGAAATTAAATCTGGTCGATTGTATTTCTTTCGTTCCGCGAATACCTGAAAGATATTTATAATAAGTGAACCGGGCAGGCAAATAGAGAGAGCATGATCAAATGAATAGCCACTCAAGATAAGCGTGGGCAGTCCTATCATGATAAGACCAACTCCAACCACCGATTGACACAATGCACAGAGTATTATCACTGTGCTCAAATAAAGCGTCTCATGGCTCAGCATCGGTGATTGACCCTCTGAAGTAACCAGGTGTCGTCTGTTTTGACAAAGTGCGTTACGGAGCAGTTATCTACTTGAGTACAAAAGGTGTCTGAGCCGCAGTGAAGCCGCAGAATGGTTTTAATGACACCTCCGTGGGTGAAGATCATAACCCGATCATGCCTGGCGAGTACTCCGGCTAACGCAGATTTTATGCCTGCTTTGAATCCAAGATATTCGTCGCTTACCTTTCCGCTAGCTTCCGGATAAAAATCCTCTGGAAGATGAAGACCTCCGCGCACATGGAAAGATGCCTCACGGAAATTTCTGTCAAACAGTACATTTGTGAATAATTCGGGGGATAATGCCAGTCGACACGTTTCAACCGCTCTGTTAAGTGTACTGCTTATTAAGTGGAAACTTGCTACGTCTGTGTAAGCGGGAAGTGCATTATAAAGCTGTCCGGCTTCACATATTCCTTTGCCTGTAAGATGACTATCTCTGTTTTGTGTAGTACCCGCTTGCCATTCAGAATGGCCATGCCTTATTAGGATAAGTTCTTTTTTCATATGGTTTGCGCATTCCTATTAAAGAAGAATTCCATTACTTCCTGGCTTTCTCTTTCTGCATCTTCAGCAGAAGCTGACAAATGGAGGCCATTGGTCGTAGGGGTATACCAGTCGCACTGACTAAGGTATGACCGAATCCCTAAACCGTCTTTTCCAGACTGCACAGGACTACCTTGAAAATGAAGCTTGATATCTGACCATGGCCGATTTCCTTTTTTACTGAGCAGGAAAAGGTGGACAGAGGAATCGCTTTCTATGAAAGCTTTTCTTTGATATGGACAGAATGGGTTAACTACACGAAGCTCCCCTCTCTGCAGATAGTATTGGTCCTCACCAAGCCGGCAAGCTGGATTTTGTGGAGAAATCCATTCACTGAATAGCTGCTCAGCAGTAATTTCAGGTCTGGACGTTAGGTATGTGTATGCACCAATATAGCTGTGTTCAAAACTGCGTCGTGCATTGGCAAGCAATTGGGAATAAACACGATCAAAAAGTTCAGCTTTACTCTTCGAACCTAACACTAGGCATTCATCATTAATTGAGAGCCCGAAAACAGTAAGATATTCTTTGATTAATGGGGCAAATTTTTTACGATCCGATTGAGTAAATTCCGGTTTATAAAACATTACGGCAGTATTAGACATGATCCCCTCCAGGACGCAACCGTGAATCTCTCCGGGATATTTCGTTCAATGTAAGCAGGCTGATACAAGCCGCTAGAAACAGTACTGAAAGAGAGGGGGTGAGTTTACCTAAGTAAAGCGGAAAGAGCGGACCAAGTGTTGCCCCAAGACTACCTGACACAAGATAGCCTGCTTTTACTAGATCAAAATCGGCCCGCATAAAATGCCTGACGAAAAATCCAAAGATGACTCCTTCCATCATGCCCAGAATAAAAACAATAGATGTGGATGCGGGAAGCGATGAGTTCGAAAAGACAGAGAGTTGAAACCAGAGCGCAGCGACAATAAATAGCAGAAAGAAGGTTGCATTCACTTTTCCAGAGGAAATTAGTGCGTTTGTAAAAAGGATTCCCGCCCCGTTGACCAGCATCATCCAAGATAGCGGACTACCTGTAGGATGATTTGATGAATAGGTAAACAAAAAACTGTTATAAATGAATGTAAAAAGAAAGAACGGAATCGCTACCATGCCAATCTTTGTAAGTACACTCAGTGATGGTTTCATGATTGGCGAAGCGCCTAGATGGCCACTTTTAACTGATAACATGACTCGTCGGTTAAACATTATCAGGCATGCAATTAGCATTAGGGAAGGTAAGTTATAAGCTAGAGCATGCGGTATTGGGAGAGAGGCGAGGCTGTTTGAAAAAGCAAAACCCAAGGCGTAAACTAATCCCCACATGCACATGATGAGTTCAGTCTTATCATGAGGTGAATTGCGTGTCAGTGCCACAGGATAAAAATTCATTATAAAAGCAAAAACGAAACCTTCCAACATTCGTTGCAGTAGCATGATGCTATATACGTCACGGAAGAATAGGCTCAGGCCGTAAGCTATGGCCTGAAATAACAGAACTGCAATATGTAAACCTGAGAATTTATTTCTTATGCTTGGGAATGAGAGCATTAAGAATCCGAATGTAAGGCCGCATAAATTTGACAACGAGAATAGAAACGCAATTTCATGCGTGGGGTACCCATACGTGAGATGAAGATAATTACTAAGGGACTGATATTTCGCCCCGTTCAATACCGCAAGAATTCCGGTTAAAAAAATCGCTGCAAGCACGTAATACCCCACATTTTATTTTAGTATTTTCCCAGCAACTTCATGCCGCGCTGGTATTTGATGTCATAAATAACGTGCGTATTAAAGCGCGTTATCAGCGAATCTCTGAGGGCTTCGATGACCTGAACAACACGGGGATCGCTTTTGATTTCGTCAGAAATTCTTGGATAAAGTGACAACTCGACTTCACGGAAACTTTTCCAGTTTTCAGGGGATTCTGCATTACCGTCAGAACGGAAATCAAAAACAGATGAACGGTCAATGGAACAGCGTAGGACGTCGTAACCGTCAATGAGAACGTAAAACGTAGTACGGTGGCCCTTTAGTACCATTGCGGGACTCAGATCATCGGCAGAAATCCCGGTTGCTAAGGCCAAGAATGTTCCAGGCTGGTCAACATCCCTACGAGTAATCAGCTTTTTTACAATGCTGACTGCATCTTTGCTGATAGGGTCACTCTGGATAGTGGCCTTTTCGTTTCCTTCGAATACGTGCCTGCGGTCGAGACGATTTCCAGTCGCGTCTTCTGGCATTTTGAACGCACAAAAAGCATGAGTGAGCTTACTGCAGGAAGTCCTGAGCAGTGCACCAGTAGGGAGAACATCATACCCGGGAGTATCGTAATATACGGCAGTATTTAGAGGGGGATTTGCTCTTACCCAGTCACGTTCTTTAAATTCGACACTAGGGAACTGGGATTGAAGTTCCATAGGTACTTCGTCAAGCCATTTATAATATTTTTCATCATCAATATGGTCCGCAAATACTTTTACTGCCAACTGACGAAAGATATTATATTCACCATGTTTTTCATGAACCGAACCTTCGGTATCTACAACGAGACTCATAATTTTTCCTTAGATTTTATCCAATGTGTAAGAAAGAAGAGTGTGCAACTCATCCGGTGTATACATCGGAACACTGGATTCTGTTCCTTCGCGGGGATAAAATGTGTTATATGTGTGCGTGTAATTTCTTTTCCGTGGCCCCCTTACCAAAAATGAAATAATGGGCTCGTCCCCTTCAGGGAATACAATGCGGTGTATGGATTCATTTTTCATGGTGTAGATATTTCCGCGTGTGACTACTTTTTCTTGAATCTGATCTAGATATACATCTTCTTCAAAAAAACAGTCGTGTATATTTCCCGTAGCGGAAGGAAGATACTTATATTTCTGAAAGCGGACTTTTGTAACCGATTTTACAGGATTTTCGCGAAATATTTCGTGGGTCTGCTTTCCACATAATACATAGGAAGAGAAACTAAACCGATGGTCATGTATAAGTTCTTGGGAAATTTCAGTCTCGGTAAATGGAGGCTTCCAAATATGAAGTGTTAACCTACAGTTATCTTGATTTGCGTCGTTAATTAGCACTACTTTGGAAAAGTGATTTACATGCTTATAAGAATTAGAAGCTACTTCAGCCAAATAATCTGGATCAGAAAGAATCTCTTTGAGCAGAGCGGGGAGTAGTTCTTCATCTTTAATGAATTTGAGGAATTCCGATGAATGTTGAAAAAAACTCTCTTCGTCTTGCCGATAATTATTCAGTGGTGAGAAGCGGCTCTTGATTTCCTGTGTTGCTGGTAACGATAATTTTGTTGCTTGCATAATGAATCCTTAAAATACCGATAAAAGCGGCATTGAATTTGGCGGTTGGCTTGGCACAAAGAAGATAAGTGCACGGCCAATTAGATCAGCAAGTCTTTACTATTACATCTGGGGTGCGTTTTGTTTATATAACTTCAGAAGGATAACATGCAACAATCAGAATGTTTCATAAGGTTTCAAATGTTTATGTTTTGTAAATTAAATTTGATAAGGTATTGATTACATTCATAAAAAATAAGTTAAATTAATGTAATTCTATGTCAAGGTCAATTGACGCTTATTTTTATGCGTAAATTATGTTTATGTGTAACAGCTTCAGCACTTTTTGTTCCTTTTTTAATGCATAAGGGACGCTTAACTTAGGCTAAGGCTATTTTTAGTTAGCACACTAATGTTATTTTTGCGCAAAAAAAGTTAATTTCTCAGCTTAAACTTTTGTCAATTGAGCAATAGCTAATTAAATAATCGATTATAAATTGAAAATTTTTTACTGTGACCTAAGTCTGTTTTTGTTTGCTGAGTACTTTATCTGATGTGAAAAGTTACTAAAGAAAACAGGCGATGTAATAAGGCATATCTGTTATAAGAATAAGCTTGATTGCAAAAGGAGTAAGCGATGCGTACACAGAAAAGATGTCTTGGTTATGTAGCTATAGTTGTCGACGATTATGATAGGGCGATTGAATATTATACTGACAAGCTTGGATTTGCCCTTATAGAGGACACTCCACAACCGGGAAAACGTTGGGTAGTGGTGTCACCCGCACCTGGAAGTGACTGCAATTTGCTTCTTGCACGGGCTTCAAATGAGCGACAATCTGGCTTTATCGGCGACCAAGCAGGAGGCCGAGTATTTCTTTTCCTACAGACGGATGACTTTTGGCGCGATTTTACTGCTATGAAAGAGAAGGGGGTTACCTTCTGTGAAGAACCTAGGGAAGAGGAATACGGTACTGTTGTTGTTTTTGAGGATCTTTATGGTAACCGATGGGATCTCTTTCAGAATGCTCATTGACGGTTCGAATGAGAAGGTTCCGAAGACCTGATTTCTTTTCATTACAGCCGCAATGACTGACATTGTGACCTTTTAAGGAGACGGCAATCCGCGTTTAAGACTAACGATTGTCGTCTTTACAGAATCGCTATTTTAGGTCTCATACTTGCAAAGCATGCCATGCGCTTCTAACCACACAGGATGTTCTGCTTGAATGCCTAGTTTCTACTTTTGATAATTCCTTGTACAGCAGTGTAATTAAGCGCTTGTAACGCTAAGTTCTCGCCTGTCGCTCGAAGATGACGAGGTTATAAATGAATCACATCCACTCGGGCAGGCTACGTATTGCGGAATTTGAGATCAGTCACGCGCACTGTTACCCATCAAATTAATACTCCCATTCTGACATAGGCTTTACAATTTTATGAGTCACTCTGGCTTGCTCAAAACCCCTGGCAGATAACACCGTTTATACATACAGATCTTTGAAAGGGAGTTTTATCATGCCACGTTATTACTAGATTAAGGATGCTTTTTGCAGTGCTATCAAGCGAGAGCCATCTGGTCGCTATGTAGTCACCACACAAGATTTTGTCCGGCACCTAAAGCAGGTTAATTGGCACTTCAGCCTGCGTGAGGCCAACCACTGGATAAAGGCACATACGTGTACCTTCCGGGATGTCTCTACTCAAGAAGGCGAGGCTACAGCTTACGCACAATTCAACCCTAACGGGGGAATCTGAATGAGTTTTCAATCTCCAGCCACCTACTATATCGAGCAACACCTCAACCTAAATAGTATCTTCATGCTTAATCCGGTAAACATGATCCACCTTGATACAACTGAAGAGTTTGTGCTGGTAGACCCCTTACTCAATAAGAAGCCTGGAGACATCGATGCATCTCGACTTACAATCCAAAGGTCAACGCTCAGGATGGTGAGAGAATCGACTGAGAAGGGATGGAAGGAATTGTAGTGCTGGGTAAAGTCAGGTCCACAATCGTGCCGGCATACGAACCGTTAAGCCCTGTAATATAAATTTGATAGCTCCCACTATAGATTTTAAAAGTGTACATAGACGTGTACATAATAAAAAACAGTTACTAAATCTCACTACAAAACCCTCTAATTACCAAGCGTGTGGACACAGTACTGTTATAGTTGCGCTTTATGTGGGAGGAACCATGAGCGAACTGATTAATATTTTTACAAGTCATAAAAGTGAACGCAGTTTCACTGAGCAACCTGTCGATGAAGCGGTGCTGGATCGTATTATCAGTACTGCATACCGCGCACCGACATCAGTAAACTCACAGCAGGTTTCTGTGGTGATCACGCGTGATGCCGGACGTCGCGCAGAGATCGCCGCCATCGCGGGCGGTCAGCCGTGGATTGCCAAAGCACCCGTCTTCATCACTTTCGTGCTGGACATGCATAAATCGGCGGTGGGAATGGCCGCTGTCGATCAGCAGCAGATTGCCCATCAGAGCATTGAGAGCATCGTGTCGGGTTCTACCGATATTGGTATTGCCCTGGGCTCAGTCATGGCCGCTGCGCGTGCAGAAGGTCTGGGCATTGTGCCGATTGGCGGAATCCGTCGCGATCCACAGGCGATGATTTCACTGCTGGAGCTGCCGCCGCTGACCTTCCCGGTTGCGGGTGTGGTCATCGGTCACGTGGACGAGCCTGCTCATCAGAAACCGCGTCTGCCTCTGGCTACTTTCCGCCATGATGAGACCTATCAGACGCAGGGGCTGGAGCAGCAGATTGCAGCTTACAACGATGAAATGGTTCAGCACTGGAAAAACATCGGTCGTCACGACGGTGAGAGCTGGAGCGAAAGCGTCAGCGGTTACTATAAAAATATCTACTTCCCGGCTGTATTGCCCGCACTGCTGAAACAGGGTTTCGGCACGGATAAATAATTCCTTCTGCGCGAAGTGAAAAGTATCAGGCTATCCGTCTATTGTGACGGGTGGCCTTTTTCATTTTGTTACTATAACGAAATGTGACTTTCTTCTTTGTAACACATAATTTCCCTGTTAACCGAAGCGCTACTGCCTTTAACACTTACTTTCCAGGGAAATAACATGTCTCAGCGTTCACTCTATGCGCTCTGTTTAATGAGCTTTTTTCTGGCTGATGTCCGCGACGGGTTGGGACCTTTTCTGGGCATATTTCTGACGGAACGGCACTGGCGTCCTGATGAAATCGGACTGGTGATGACCTGTGGCGGCATCGCCGGACTACTTGCCACGCTGCCTGCTGGGATAGCTGCCGATGCGACCCGCCATAAAAAAATGATTGTGCTGCTGGGTTGTCTGGTGATCACCGTTGCTACGCTGCTGCTGTGGTACAGCAATCAGACCTGGACGGCGATGGTCTCGCAAATTGTGGCGGGAATTGCTGCGGCGTTTATCGGTCCGACCGTGGCGGGGATCACCCTGGGGCTGACCGGTCAGCGCGGCTTCAACCAGCAGATGGGACGCAATGAAGCCTTCAATCATGGTGGTAACACCATTGCAGCGTTGCTGGCGGGTTTTTCTGCCTGGTACTGGGGCATGGGTGCTGTCTTTATTCTGATGACGGTGATGGCGATTTTTGCTGCCTTCGCCACACTTGCGATTCGCGGTGATGAGATTGATAACGAGGTGGCGCGAGGCTTTGAACAGAATGAAGAGCGTCAGCCAGCGCTGAGCTTATCGATGCTGATGCGTAAACCGGCGCTGATGATAGCGGGCGTGACGCTGCTGCTGTTTCACCTTGCCAATGCCGCGCTATTACCAATGCTGAGCATGCGCGTCGCCTCCGCAGGCGGACAGGCGGCGGTTAGTCCCGGTCTGTACGCTGCGGCAACGGTGGTGATTTCCCAGCTGGTGATGATCCCGGTCGCGCTGTGGGTCTCGAAACGGGTGGAAACGCACGGCTATCGCCTGTTCATCATGGTCGCCCTGATGATTTTACCGCTGCGCGCGGTTATTGCAGCAGGCTTTGCCGAACCGCTCTTTGTCATTCCGGTTCAGATTCTGGATGGTATTGCGGCAGGGATTCTGGGCGTGGCGGTGCCGGGCTATATTGTGTCTCTGATGCGGGGAACCGGCCATGTTAATGCCGGGCAGAGCGTCATTATGCTGATGCAGGGCGCAGGCGCTGCGCTGAGTCCGGCCATGACCGGAGCAATCGCCGCGCGTTATTCTTACAGCACTGCGTTTGCAGTTCTCGGGGCGATAGCCCTGCTGGCGCTGATTTTATGGTGGCGCACCGGTAGCTCACCTGCCACCCGCCTTGCCTGAGCAGGCATAAAAAAGGCTGCTCATTGGGCAGCCTCTTCTGGCAAATCCATTTGCGACCATCCGTTATTTATACAGTTCTGGGGTCATGTGAACACGGTTATGGGTGTTCGCTTCCGTAATTTTGTACTGCGCACCCTGCTCCTGAGCCTGAGCGGCGATTTTCGATTCTGCCTCATCCTCTAACTACGACCTATTGGGGAATTCGATTAGCCACACTAAATGTATGGGTTAAAGGTTGTTATGTAAACTGACCCGCTCCCCGTATGTGATCCATCCATAATCAGGAATATCCGGGTAACGGATTCATCGTTATGTAAATGGGCCTCAGTGGTGGTGGCCGCCTCCTGCAAAATCGCCTGTGCGGCCTGCAGGGCGGACATTTCGCCGTTTACCATCACAATATGGCAGGCAAGATCGTTCAGCAGAGGGCTGACCGTGAGGCGCGTCAGGTTACTGCGACTCTCCTTGCTGCCGTCGTATGCAAACATCACTCGTGCGGGCGGCGTAAACGTCTCCGGCACAACCATCACCGGCCGTTTCTGCAGGCGAATGATGCTCTCAAGGTGGCTGCCCACCGGGTTATGCGCACCACGGCGACCCAGCACCATTAGCCGTGTTCAGCCCGGTTTCGCGAGAATTTCATCCAGGGCACTCGGTTAATGGCCGCCCATCAGCTTGTCCACTTCTTCGGGCTTATCGTGTACACCGAAGCGGTCAACGAGGGTGCGTGTTGCCTCATTCATGCCGCGGATATCCACTTCTGTGCCTTCGCGGCGGAACTTAATCACCACTTTGTCGAGCGCGCTTATCGATGTGATGTCCCAGAAGTGCGCGTGTGTGACGTCAATCACCACGTGTTCAGCCGCCTCGCGAAAGTCAAAGTGGCTCATAAAGCGATCGGCTGAGGCAAAAAATACCTGCCCGTTGACGATGTAGGTACGGGTCCCATTGTTCAGCCTGGAGTTCACCACCATAAAGCGTGCCACCTTGGTGGCGAAGTTCAGCGAGGCTATCAGCACGCCGGTCAGCACGCCAAAAGCAAGGTTATCTGTCGCCACCACCACCACGACCGTTGCCAGCATTACCACGCTGGTTGAAAGGGGATAGCTGCGCAGATGGGTAATGGATCGCCAGGAGAAGGTGCCGATGGAGACCATGATCATCACGGCCACCAGAGCTGCCATCGGTATCCGGGATACCCAGTCGCGCAGGAATACCACCATCAGCAGCAGCACCACGCCTGCAGTGAGCGTTGAAAGACGCCCGCGTCCGCCCGACTTCACGTTAATCACCGACTGACCGATCATCGCGCATCCCGCCATGCCACCAATAAATGAGGTACAGATATTGGCCGCACCCTGCGCCTTGCACTCGCGGTTTTTATCGCTGGGCGTGTCGGTCATGTCATCGACAATGGTGGCGGTCATCATCGATTCCAGCAGTCCCACCACGGCCAGGCCCGCAGAGTACGGCAGGATGATCATCAGTGTGTCCAGGTTCAGTGGAACATCGGGGATCAGAAAAACCGGCAGGCTGTCAGGCAGTTTGCCCATGTCGCCGACGGTGCGCACGTCCAGGTGGAGCCACATGGAAATGGCCGTCAGCACGATAATACAGACCAGCGGTGAGGGGATGGTTTTGTTGATATACGGGAACAGATAGATAATGGCCAGGCCCGCTGCGGTCAGGGCATATACGTGCCAGGTCACATCGGTGAGTTCCGGCAGTTGCGCCATGAAAATCAGAATGGCCAGCGCGTTAACGAAGCCGGTTACTACCGAGCGCGAAACATAGCGCATCAGGCTACCCAACTTCAGGTAACCGGCCGCCAGTTGCAGGACGCCGGTGAGCGCCGATGCGGCCAGCAGATACTGCAGGCCGTGATCTTTTACAAGCGTGACCATCAGCAGGGCCATAGCGCCAGTAGCCGACGAAATCATCGCCGGACGGCCACCGAGGAAGGCCATAACCAGGGGAATACAGAATGCAGAGTAGAGTCCGACCTGCGGATCCACACCGGCAATAATGGAAAAGGCGATCGCTTCAGGTATAAGCGCGAGCGCGACCACAATACCGGCAAGAACGTCACCACGGACATTACCCAGCCAGTCCTTATGTGTCGAGGACAGCAACATAGTCATTTCTCAGTTTTTGATTGCGGTTAGCCCGTGAGGGCAAAAAATTTACAGACGAAAAAGCACATCCGCAGACGGGATGTTTTTGAGTGCGCGCCGAAGTTTATTCAGTGCGACGGAGAGGGGATGAAACTCAGGGTGGCGTAAGACGCATGGCGGTGTTTATCACTCCTTCACGGCTGACAGAGCAGCGCGAGTAACCAGAAAGACCGTCTGAAGAGCTGTTCAGTACCGGTCATGAATGCCAGCCGTGCAGCTGACGCACGGCAAAAAGCGTTTTTTACTCTACACCAATTGTTAACAGGGTCAACGCAGAGGACGAAAATGCCGTTTGCAGAATGGGGGGCGGCGGCACTCTGACAGCCGGTTATTCTGCAGGCCTTTGTAATCAGGAAATGGATATACAAATATGGTTTATTGAATATATTATTAACATACAGAGCTTCTCTGGGAGACTCAGTCAGTAACCATCAGGAGTGACCATGTTGTCAGTAAACCCCCTGCAGCTTTTTAAAAACCTTTCAGATGACACGCGGCTCAGCCTTGTGCTTCTGCTGCGCGAAAAAGGTGAGCTCTGCGTCTGCGAACTCTCAGACATCCTGAAACAAACGCAGCCTAAAATCTCACGACATCTGGCTCTTCTCAGAGCAGGCGGACTGCTTATCGACCGGCGGGATGGAAAATGGATCTATTACCGTTTGTCTCCGCACATGCCAGCCTGGGCAGCAGCAGTGATTGAACAGGCTTACCTTTGCCAGCGGGATGACATTATGCAACTCAGCCAGCAGGCTGAACGCAATAATGCGACAACTAACGGCAAGCCGGTCTGCATGTAAAAATTTTATCGAAACATATCCGAATTTTCGAATATGTTATAAGCAGCACGGATCAATGGGCCATTTTATTCAAAAAGGAGAAGATATGTTTCTGGCGGGTGCGATTTTCGTCCTGACCCTGATACTGGTTATCTGGCAGCCAAAAGGACTCAGTATCGGCTGGAGTGCCGTTATCGGCGCTGCGCTGGCACTGCTGACCGGCGTAGTACACATCGGAGACATCCCTGTGGTCTGGCAGATTGTCTGGAACGCCACGGCCACGTTTATTGCGGTCATAATCATCAGTCTGCTGCTCGATGAGTCAGGCTTTTTTGAATGGGCCGCGCTGCACGTCTCCCGCTGGGGAGGCGGTAAAGGCAGGCTGCTTTTCACGTATATCGTTCTGCTGGGGGCGGCGGTGGCGGCCCTGTTCGCCAATGACGGGGCGGCGCTCATTCTGACGCCGATCGTTATCGCTATGCTGCTGGCGCTGGGCTTCAGCCCCGGTGCCACGCTGGCATTTGTGATGGCGGCGGGCTTTATCGCCGATACCTCCAGCCTGCCGCTCATCGTATCGAACCTGGTCAACATCGTCACGGCGGACTTCTTTAAGCTGGGTTTCAGCGAATATGCCTCGGTGATGGTGCCGGTGAATATAGCCTCAGTTGCCGCCACGCTGGTCATGCTGCACCTGTTTTTCCGCAGGGATATCCCCGCCACTTACGACCTTGCGAAGCTTAAATCACCGCGTGAGGCTATTCGCGATGCGCGCACCTTTAAAACCGGCTGGATTGTTCTCATTCTGCTGCTGGTCGGCTTCTTTGCCCTCGAACCACTCGGCGTGCCGATCAGCCTGGTGGCAGCGGTGGCGGCTTTTATTCTCTGGCTGGTAGCCCGTAAAGGCCATGTGATTGATACCGGAAAGGTACTGAAAGGTGCGCCCTGGCAGATCGTTATCTTTTCGCTGGGCATGTATCTGGTGGTATACGGACTACGCAATGCCGGGCTGACTGATTACCTTTCCGCCGCGCTGAACCGGTTTGCAGAGCATGGTGTCTGGGGCGCAACGCTCGGCACCGGCTTTCTGACGGCGGCGCTTTCCTCGGTGATGAACAACATGCCTGCCGTGCTGGTTGGGGCGCTTTCGATTGACGGCAGCACCGCGCAGGGCGTGGTGAAGGAGGCGATGATTTACGCCAACATCATCGGCTGCGACCTCGGCCCGAAAATCACCCCTATCGGCAGCCTCGCTACCCTGCTGTGGCTGCACGTCCTGGCACAGAAAAACATTACCGTCAGCTGGGGTTACTACTTCCGCGTGGGCATGGTGATGACCCTGCCGGTACTGTTTGTGACGCTGTCGGCGCTTGCTCTGCGCCTGTCTGTTTAACACTGGCAACGGTGCTGTGACTATGCAGCGCCTTAACGGAGTACCACTTATGACTGACATTACCATTTACCACAACCCGGCCTGCGGGACATCCCGCAACACCCTCGCGCTTATCCGTAACAGCGGCGCCGAACCCACGGTTATTTTGTATCTGAAATCGCCACCGTCGCGCGATGAGCTGAAGAAGCTGATTGCGGACATGGGCATCGGCGTGCGTGCCCTGCTGCGCAAAAATACCGAACCTTACGAACAGCTCTGCCTGGCAGAAGACCGCTTCAGCAATGAAGAATTGCTCGATGCCATGCTGGCTCATCCGATCCTCATTAATCGCCCGGTGGTGGTGACGCCGCTCGGAACGAAGCTGTGCCGTCCCTCCGAAGAGGTTCTGGACATCCTGCCGGACCCGCAGAAGGGCGCATTTACCAAAGAGCAGGGTGAAACAGTTATTGATGAGCACGGGAACCGTGTCAGCCTCTGATTTTTTACCAGGCTGCGGGCATAACAGTGTGAAAAAGCCGGCATCAGCCGACTTTTTATATGCTGCGCTGGTTTACCCGCTCAGGGAGCTGCGCGGCGAGTCATGTCTGGCGCTTTAGGAATTTGCACCCACCAGACAGCAGGTTGTCTGCTCACGCTCATTCGGTTCACGTATCACTGAGTACATGGATATGCGGCAGGCGGTATGCGCATTTGCTGAGCATGCCGCCGAAGAGCTGAGAAAAGAAAGGCAGTACTGCAGGCAGATAACCGTTTTTGTGCCGACC